>NZ_JAZDCU010000012.1:0-172045 GCF_036324085.1 Pseudomonas auratipiscis | reverse complement strand
TCGAGCCACCCCAACAAACGGATATGTTCATCGCCATTCGAGCCACATTCCGGTGCTCACTCGCTAGCAGGCCCCGGTGCGTAGTTCCCGGAATTCCGTGAACAACCTTTTTTTTGCGCGCAAACTAAAAACCGAATTGATGGTCTGAGCCTGTACCCTCTCTACCGCTGTGCGGATCAAGGAACCACAGTGTTGAAATTTTTCACCCGATTTGCCGTCATTACTACCGTACTGGCCAGCTCTGGCTGCTACTACCACGATTACGACCGCGACGATCATCGCCACGACCGCGACCACCGCTATTCTCGCGACTGGGATGGCGACCGCGATGATCGCGACCATCGCAAGTACAACAAGCGCTATCGCGACGACGACCGTTATCGATACTACGACAACGACCGCCGCCGCGACCGGGATGATGACGACGATGACGATTAACGCCGTCAGATTTCCCAGATCACGTTGACTGCTGCGTAACGCCCCGGCTGGGTCAAACGGCCGAGGCTGGTGGCGTCTTCGTCACGGCCCTGAACGTCACCCCAGTTCCAGTACTGCTTGTCGGTCACGTTGAACAGGCCGCCGTTGATCGACACCTGTTCAGTCACTTGCCACCAGGCATTGAGGTCGAGTACGCCGTAGCCTGGGGTTTCGAACTGGCGATCGATCAGCAGTTCGGCATCGCCAGTATGGTCAACGCGGTCTTTGGCCTTGACCAGGGTCCACGTCAACTGTCCACCGTAGATACCGCTCGGGGCATCGTAGCCCAGACCAATGACAGCCTTGAGCGGGTCGACACTGTTGAGCGCCTGACCGCTTTCCTCATCCTTGCCGCGGGCATAGGCAATCGAACCCAGGGCACGCGTACCCGCGGGCATGAATGCATCGAGCTTGATATCCCCTTTGGCTTCGGCACCGCGAATGGTGACCTTGCCCAGGTTACGTGGCTGGAAGGTCAACAGACCGGTGCCATTGGGATCCGCTACCGTGTCGGTGGCGATGAAGTCTTTGTACTTGTTGTAGAACAGCGCCACACCGAAGCTGCCCAGGTCGTAACGCCCACGCAGGCCAAATTCATAGCTGTCGCTGGTTTCCGGCTTGAGGTCCGGATTGCCGATCTGCTGATAACCGAACTGCGGGTTGCTGAACTCGCCGTACATGTTCACCGGGCTTGGCGCGCGGAAGCCGGCGGCGTACTGACCGTAGACGCTTTCATGCTCGGTCAATTGATAGGTGACCGCAAACTTTGGCGAAATATGATCATCAGTAATGCGCGATGGATCGGTTTCGGCCGGCAGCCCGTTGAGGAATTCGTCGGTAACGTGTGGGGTCTGGCGGTAGTAGTCGTAACGCAGGCCTGGCAACAAGGTCCAGCGTCCCATCTTGATGCTGTCCTGCACGAACAGGCCCAAGGACTCACTGGTCGGATCCGGGAAGTCGCTGACCGGGAAGTTCTCGGTGGCCGGTACCGTAGCGCCGGTGTCGAGGCGCACCTCGCTGCCTTTGCGCAGGTTGCTGGCCTCGATACGTTTGAGCTCGGCCCCGTAAATCATGTGGTGACGGGTATCACCCATCGCGAACTGTTTGTCTGCCTGGGTGTTCAGGCTCCACAGGCGCTCTTGGTATTGCGAGTCACGCGAACGTACCCGATCAACCCCGGTAGCAGTTTGGCGTTGCTGCAGGGTTTGCTGCTTGTTGAAGCTTTCCTGATAGTTGAGCTGCCATTTCAACTGGTCTGCCAGCAAGCTGTTCAGGCTCAGGGTGTGCTCAAGGCTGTAGCGGTCACGATCGATGCTGTCCTTCGATTGCGAACCGAGAATAGCCGGGCTGGTAAAAGTCGCCCGTGAGGTGATGTCGCTGAGCAGGTTGCTGTTGGCGTCGTCCTGATAACGCTCGTAAGTGAACTGCAGGCGATCGCCATCGGCATAGTCCCAGCCCAGTTTTGCCAACAGGTTTTCGGTGGTGTAATCAAGCGGGTTGGCTTCTTCACGCGAGCTACCAACACCGCCGTTGCCGCCCCAGGTGTCGGTGGACTGACCGTCACGGCGCCCCAGATGCAGCAAGCCGTCTACCGGACCGGTACGCCCGGCGAAGGTGGCGCTGCGCTGCCAGCTGTCATCACTGCCGTCGTAGCCGGTCTTGAAGCGGGCGTAGGTGTCATCACCCGCTTCCAGATAATCAGCGGCATCCTTGGTCAGGAAGCTGACCGCACCGCCAATGGCGTCGCTGCCGTACAACGAAGACGCCGGCCCACGAATGATTTCTACCTGCTTGATGGTGTCGAGGTCGACGTAATTACTGCGCACATCCTGGAACGGACTGAAGAAGTTGCTTTGCGGTACCCGAACACCATCGACCTGGGTGAGCACACGGTTGCCATCGATACCGCGGATATTGGCCCCCGACAATCCGAAGCGGCTACCGGTACCACTCACCGAAACTCCCGGTTCGTAACGCACCAGATCCTTGAGGTTCTTGTCGTTGTGCTGATCGATTTCGCGCTCGTTGTGCACCGACACCGTACTGGGCACCTGCAGCAATGTTTGCTCGGTACGCGTGGCCGTCACGCTGACGGTATCGAATTGGGTAACCGGCTCGGCAGCCAGGGCCAGCGATGGCGATAGCAGTAGCAAGGCAAGCCAGGAACGCTGGGGAAATGGCGGGCGGATCGACATCTGACTGGACTCCTGAACGTCAGCCACGATCACGCGCTGGCGGCCTCAAGGCGCCCTGCACGAGCCGCTGCAGCTGACTGGCATGTGTTTTTTATGAGCCCGGCGATGGCCACATTCTGTGCATGGCTACTCACCGAGTCGTTGTTTTGGCAGCGGCGGCGAAGATAACCAGCTTGACTTGTAAATGCAAATTATTACCATGTGCATTCAATCTTATAAGAACGATCGTGCATGAAGCGCCTTGCCAGCTACCTGATGTTGTCCATTGCGCTGCACGCGGGCGTAGGTTGGCTGCTGCACGAGTTTCGGGTGAAACCCCAGGCACTGGCCTGGCAAGTACCCATCACGATTCAACTGGTGAGCCTCGCTCAGGCGACCCCGGCCCTGGCAACCGAGCCTGTGCGCCCAGCACTGCAGCCGCAGCCAGCTGCAACGGCTCCGCTACCGGAACCTGCAGTGAAACTTGCGGCAAAAGCCATAACGCCCAAGGCGGAGGCACCCCGCTCACAGCCTGCGATTGCCAAATCGGTGCCACCACCGCGCTCCAAACCCCTTGGCGAGCCACGCCCGGCCCGTTCAGAGCGCGCACCTGCGGCGCCGCCAGCGCGTCCAACTGCCGTAGCCAAGAGTGGCCCGGCAGTTGCCAGCACGGTGGCGAGCCCACCACCGCTGGCTCCGGTTGTCAGCCTGCGTCCCAGTTTTGTCAGCCCGCCACCGCCCCCGCGCTACCCGTCGCAAGCCCGACGCCGCAACCAGCAAGGGACTGTGCGAGTCGAGGTGAGCCTCGATGAGCGTGGCAACCAGCTCAAGCTCACCCTGGTGCGATCATCAGGCATTGAAAGCCTTGATCAGGCAGCACTTGAAGCCGTAACCCAATGGCGCTTCCGCCCTGAAGTTGTTGATGGCCGGGCCATGCCCAGCCGCGTCGAAATACCAATAGAATTCGCCCTGACGGCGAATCGATGACCCTGAGGAGTTAACCATGACCGCCCCTACTCTCGCCTTGGCTGCCGGCCCTGAGCTGTATCAGCAATGGCAACAGTTGCGCACCGAGCAATCGGGCCTGCGTGCGCGAGATGCAGCGAACAAGCTTGGCGTCAGCGAGGCTGAACTGACCGCCAGCCGCCTGGGTGTCGATACCGTACGCCTGCGCCCGGAATGGAAGACCTTGCTGCCTGCATTGGGCGAACTGGGTTACATCATGGCGCTGACCCGCAATGAACACTGCGTACACGAGCGCAAGGGTGTTTATCACGAAGTGACCATCATGGGCAGCGGCCAGATGGGCATGGTGCTGTCGCCGGATATCGACCTGCGCCTGTTCCTCAGCGGCTGGGCCAGCGTGTTCGCCGTCGACGAAGCCACCGCCCGCGGACCGCAACGCAGCATCCAGGTCTTCGACCGCCAAGGCACCGCCGTGCATAAGGTGTTTCTCACCGACACCAGTGAAGTATCCGCCTGGGCACCGCTGGTGGAGCGATATCGCGCCGATGAACAAAGCCCGGAGCTGGACCTGCAACCCCTGCCTGCCGTCAAGGCCGCACGTGCGGATGCCGAGGTTGACGCCGAAACCCTGCGCAGCGAGTGGTCGAAACTTCAGGACACGCATGACTTCTTCGGCTTGCTCAAGCGCAATGACGTGGTGCGTACCCAGGCTTTGCGCCTGGCCGGACCGCAATGGGCCGAACGTCTGGCCCCCGTCGAACTGACCCAGCTCATCGAAGAAGCGGGTAAGCGTGAAGTGCCGATCATGGTTTTCGTCGGCAACAAACACTGCATCCAGATTCACTCAGGCCCCGTCACTAACCTGCGCTGGATGGACACCTGGTTCAATGTCCTCGACCCGGCTTTCAACCTGCATCTGAAAACCACCGGTGTGACCGAACTGTGGCGTGTACGCAAGCCAAGCGTGGACGGCATCGTCACCAGCTACGAAGGCTTCGATGCCGAGGGTGAGCTGGTTATCCAACTGTTTGGTGTGCGTAAACCGGGTGTGCCTGAGCGTGACGACTGGCGTACTCTGGCAGAACTTGCGACTCCAATGACCGCCTGAGGAATGACTTTGATGCGTAAGAAAATCCTCCTGGCCTGCGCTGGCGTGCTCTTCAGCCAGCTTGTCAGCGCCAGTGAAGCCTTGCCCCAGCGCTGGGTCAGCGCCGGTGGTGCCTTTAGTGAATGGGTGGTTGCCTTGGGCGGCGAAAGCAAGCTGGTGGGGGTCGACAGCACCAGCCAATACCCGCGCTCGCTGCACACACTGCCCGGCGTCGGCTATCAGCGTCAGCTTGCAGCCGAAGGTATTCTGGCCCTGCGCCCGGACATCCTCGTCGGCAGTAGCGAAATGGGGCCGCCACCGGTTCTGGAACAGCTCAAGGCAGCCGGTGTGCGCATTGAACTGTTGTCGGCCAAAGCCGAGTTGCCCGCCCTGCAACACAACCTGACGACGCTGGGCCAACTGCTCGGAGCGCAGCCTCAGGCGCAAAATTTGTTCACTGACTACCAGCAACGCCTGCAACAACAGGCAGCAGTAGTCAAGCACGCACAACAGCAAAACCCTGCCCCACGCGTGCTGATGCTGCTCAGCCATTCCGGCGGCAACCTGCAAGTGGCCGGCAAGGACACGCTGGCAGCCTGGATGATCGAGCAGGCGGGAGGTAAAAGCCTGGGCGAACACATTGGCTACAAGCCGGTGTCCAGCGAAGCCATGCTGGCGCTCGACCCGCAGGTGATTATTCTGGCCGGCAGCCGCCTGCAAGGTGATGCCGCACGTGCCGCGTTGCTTGAGCAGAACCCGACACTGGCAACCACCCAGGCCGGTCGTGACGGTCGGGTACTGGTGCTTGACCCGACCTTGTTGGTCGGCGGCCTGGGCCCGCGCGTGCCGGATGCGCTGAAGACGTTGACCGCAGCTTTCTACCCCAATGACAAGGCGCTGAGTGCCGAGGCTAGCCAATGACGGCCATTGTCCGGCCGCGTCCGATGTTGTTTGCCCTGGGTTTGTCGTTGCTGGTAGTGATCTGGCTGTCGCTGGCCCTCGGGCCGGTCAGCCTGCCGCTGGGCGAAACACTCAAGGCCGGGCTGCGTCTGCTCGGCCTGACGCTGGAAGGCGATACCACGCAACAGGCGGATCTGATCCTCGGGCAGATCCGCATGCCGCGCACGTTGCTCGGCATTGCCGTAGGTGCGGTGCTGGCATTGTCCGGGGTGGCCATGCAGGGGTTGTTTCGCAACCCCTTGGCCGACCCCGGACTGGTTGGGGTGTCGGGCGGTGCGGCGCTGGGAGCGGCCATTGCGATTGTCGGTGGCAGCATGGTCGGCGGACTGCCGACGGCCATCGAGCCTTACATCCTCTCGGTGTGCGCCTTCGTCGGCGGCCTGATCGTTACCTTCGTGGTGTATCGCTTCGGTCGCAGCAACGGCCAGACCAACGTTGCCACCATGTTGCTGGCAGGTGTGGCAATGACGGCCATGGCCGGCGCCGGTGTCGGGCTGTTCACCTACCTTGCCGATGACGCCACCCTGCGCACCCTGACCTTCTGGAACCTGGGCAGTCTCAACGGTGCCAGCTATCAGCGCTTGTGGCCGTTGCTGATTGTCGCGGTGGGTGTGGCCCTCTGGCTGCCGCGCCGAGCGGCAGCACTCAATGCGCTGCTGCTGGGCGAATCTGAAGCCCGTCACCTGGGCTTCGATGTCGAGCGGATCAAACTGGAACTGGTGCTATGTACTGCCCTGGGTGTTGGCGCGGCTGTGGCCGCGGCGGGCTTGATCGGTTTTATCGGCCTGGTGGTTCCGCACCTGATGCGCCTGCTGGTGGGTCCGGATCATCGGGGGCTGCTGCCGGCCTCGCTATTGGCAGGCGCCGGCCTGTTGCTATTGGCCGACCTGATCGCCCGCCTGCTGCTGGCACCCGCTGAACTGCCGATTGGCATTGTTACCGCGCTGATTGGCGCGCCGTTCTTCCTCTTCCTACTCGTACGAGGGCGTACCTGATGCTTGAAGCAGACAACCTGCTGGTACGCCGCGGGCATCGCACGGTGTTGGCCAACATTGCTGTGCAATTGCATCCCGGTGAAGTGCTGGGGGTCCTTGGGCCCAACGGCGCCGGCAAGAGCACTTTGCTCGCAGCCCTGTGTGGCGAGTTGCCGATCAGCGACGGCCACGTCAGCCTGGATCAGCGCAAGCTGGCCGACTGGCCGGGCCAGGAGCGAGCCAAACGCCTGGCCGTGCTGCCGCAAAGTTCGAGCCTGAACTTCGCCTTCACCGTCAACGAGGTGGTTGGCATGGGTCGCCTGCCGCATGCCAGCGGCCGGGTGCGTGATGGCGAAATCGTCTCGCAAGCACTGCGTGCCGCCGATGCCCTGCACCTGGCCGAGCGCAGCTACCTTGCACTCTCCGGTGGCGAGCGTCAGCGCGTTCATCTGGCGCGCGTATTGGCTCAGCTCTGGCCAGGTGGCGAGGGACAGACGCTGCTGCTCGACGAACCGACCTCGATGCTCGACCCGCTGCATCAGCACACCATTTTGCAAGCGGTGCGCGATTTCGCCGAGCGTGGTGCCGCGGTAATGGTGATTCTTCACGATCTCAACCTGGCTGCTCGCTACTGCGATCAGCTGCTGTTGCTGCAGGACGGCCAGCCCCACGCCTACGGCCCTCCGGCCGAAGTCCTTACGGCAGATGCACTGGCGGCGGTCTATGGGCTGCAAGTCCTGATTCATCAGCACCCGGAACGCGGCCATCCTTTGATCATCGCGCGCTGAAACCTCATTACCTCGCAAGGAATCCCGATGCGCCTGCTATTGCTTTGTCTTGTCAGCCTGCTGGCGGCCTGCCAGTCCCCATACACAGCGCCACCTCCGGCACCTATTGCGCCACAGGGACGTGACCACGCCGAACTGGGGGTTATTCGCGAGCTGGCCACGGGTCGCAGCCTGACCCCGCAACAACTGGTTGAGCGCCTGGCCGCGGCGCCACGGGTGCTGGTTGGAGAGCAACACGACAACCCTGATCACCATGCCCTGCAATTGTGGTTGCTGCGCGAACTGGCCAAGCAACGTCCACAAGGCAGCCTGTTGCTGGAAATGCTTAACCCCAACCAGCAGGACAAGGTCAATGCCGCGCAAGCCTCGACCCGTGCCGGTCAACCGCCGAGCGATGCGTTCCAGGCACTTGCCTGGCAGGCCAACTGGGACTGGAGCGTCTACGGCGCACTCGTCACCTACGCCCTGCGCCAACCCTACCCGCTGCTCTCGGCCAACCTGGACCGTGCCCAGATCATGCAGATCTACAAACAACGCCCAGTGCTGGCAGGCAGCGCGTCAACACGCGCGAATGTGCAAGCGACGTTGCTCGATGATATTCGCGAGTCGCATTGCGGCTTGCTGCCCGAAACACAGATGCCGGCGATGCTTGCCGTGCAACAACAGCGCGACCGGCGCATGGCCGAGAGCCTGTTGGCCGCACCCACCCCTGCGCTACTGCTGGCCGGTGCCTTCCACGTGCGCAAGGATCTTGGTGTGCCTCTGCACCTGAGCGACCTGGGTGCCGGCGAAGGAAACCAGGTGTTGATCCTGGCCGAGGTCGGCAAGACGGTAACAGCCGAAAGCGCCGACTATGTGTGGTACACCGCAGCGCAGCCGGCGCAGGATCACTGCGCCAAGTTGCGGCGCTGATAGAAATGCCAATACCCCTGTGCAAGGGGTATTGGCATAGGGTGTTTAACGATCAGCCGAGCAAGGCCCGTGGCCAGCCAAGAATCTGTTTTGGCCGCGGTGGTGCATAGGTGCGGACCTTGGAAGTGCTCAGCTTCAGGCGTACCAGCGACTCAGCCAGCGCCACTGCAGCCGTGACGCCATCGACTACCGGCACCCCCGTGCGCGCCTGAATGCGCTCATCAAGGCCGACCATGCCGCCGCAACCCAGGCAGATCACTTCAGCCTTGTCGAACTGCACCGCAGCCTCCGCCTGCCCCACCACAGCCTCGATGGCCCGCTCGGGATCTTCCTCCAGCTCCAGCACCGCAAGCCCACTGGCCCGAACCGAGGCGCAGCGACTGTCCAGCCCGGCCAGTTTCAAACGGTCTTCAATCAGCGGCACGGTGCGATCCAGGGTGGTGACCACCGAGTAGCGGTGCCCCAGCAGCATGGCCACGCTGGCGGCCGCTTCGGTAATGTCCACCACCGGTACATTGAGCAGCTCTTGCAAACCTTCTCGGCCATGCTCCCCGTAGCCGGCCTGGATCACCGCATCATAAGGCTGGTCATAGCTGAGCACCCGCTCCATGACGGCAATAGCCGCCAGGTAACTCTCGAAATTGCCTTCCACCGACTCGGCGCCAAAGCGTGGGGTCAGGCCGACAATCTCGGTGCCTGGCGAGGCCACGCTGCGTGCCTGGCGGGCAATGGCCTCAGTGATCGACACCGTGGTGTTGACGTTGACTACCAGTATTCTCATGAGTCGTTTCCTTGTTCTACACGCTTAGTGCTGGGCGCTGTCGACGGCGAAGTGCTCGCCGGAACAGTCCACGTAATGTTGTTTGCGATCGGAGATCAGGTAGTACACGCCACCGGCAATTGCCGCGCCGAACAGCCAGGAGAACGGCGTCAGATCGCTGAATGCCGGAACCAGGGCCAGCAGCACCGCTGCAATTGCCGAGGGCACCAGGGCCGCGATGGCCTTGTAGTTGATTCCGCGGGTGTAGTGGTAGGTGCCGGTTACCGCTTCACTGTAGAGATCCGGGACATGCACCTGGGCTTTGCGGATCAGCCAGTAGTCGACCATGATGATTCCGTACAGCGGGCCTAGCAGCGCACCCAGGCCGGAAAGGAAGTACACGATCACCAGCGGGCTGTTGTAGAGGTTCCAGGGCAGGATCAGCACCGCCAAGGTGGCACTGATCAGACCGGCGCTGCGAAAGTTCAAGCGGCTGGGTGCCAGGCTCGAAAGCACAAAGGCCGGGGCGACAAAGTTGGCCATGATGTTCACCGCCACGGTGACGATGAGAAACGCCAGGCAACCGAGCACCAGGAAGGTCTTGTCGGGGATGGCCGCAATGATCTGCGTGGGGCTATCGATGACGGTGCCGTCGATGCTGAACTGCGCTCCGGACAACACGAAGCTGATGACCGCAAACACCAGAATGTTCACCGGCAGGCCCCAGAAGTTGCCCACGCGAATGGTTTTGCGGCATGGCGAGGAGCGTGCAAAGTCGCAGAAGTTGAGAATCAGCGTGCCATAGATGGCCAACCACAAGGCGCCGCCGGCAAAGATCTGCGTCCACATTTTCGCACCAGTCAGCGGCTCGCCCACCGACCAGGCCAAATTGCCATCCACGCGCAGGTACATCCACACTGCCAGCACCAGGACGGTCGAGAGAATTACCGGGCCGGCAAAGGACTCGTATTTGCGCACCATCTCCATGCCGAAGGTGAGGATCACCAACTGCACAAACCAGATCGCGACAAAACTGGCCCAGCCCAGGGTTGAAAGGCCAAGGATGGCGTTGTGATCGAAGCTTGCCAATTGCGGCCAGACCGCCACCAGCAACACCCTCAGAACCACTGAAGCCAGGTATGTCTGAATGCCGAACCAGGCGATGGCAATCACCGCACGGATGATCGCCGGCAATTGTGCGCCGTAAATCCCGAAGCTCATGCGGCTGATGACCGGAAACGGCACGCCGGTCTTCTGCCCCATATAGCCGGACAGGTTCATGAAGAAGTACACCAGCGCCGCACCTACCGCCAAGGCAGCGAGAATCTGCCAACCGGACAGACCGAGCGCGAACAGGCCCATGGCAAAGGAGTAGTTGGCGATGTTGTGCACATCGTTGGTCCACAAGGCGAAAATGCTGTAGCCACCCCAGCGTCGGCCGGCAGCCTTGGTTGGCGCAAGATCGGCGTTGTGCAGTTTCGGGCTCAGACTGCTGTGCCCCGAGACCTGCGCGGTTACAGCAGGGTCAGGTGACAGGTACGCGGTATCCAGAGGTTTGGAAGTATCCAATTGCATGTTCCCCGGGCTCCTGCTGCAGCGCCTATGGTGCTGCAGCAAATTATTGTTGGACTTGAGAGTTGGGACCGCTGTCAGCGCCTGGTCTGCGCTGCATACAAAGATTGCATACAATATTTGTATTACGATTTTCGAGGAACAATTTGTGTGCCAAATGAATAGCAATCAGCGCTGAAGGTACGCTGCCTTTTCGACCTAATCTGCTGTTTTATAACTGATTTAATTTTTGATCGAGCGCCTCTTCAAGGTGATTTAGTTGACCGTTTGGTCAGCGGAGATTGTGGTGAAAATGGGGCTTTGGGTAACGGCAGACGGTAACGTGTATCCAATCGAATGATACTTATGTGCACATTATCGCGTGAGCAGCCCGTTCCTACCGAGGCTCCATGGAGGGCGGGGGCGCGGATGAATTTTTATATCCAAACTTTTGGTCATCGCTCATTTGCGGCATGCTGGGGCCATCAAGGAATCTCGGAGCTGGTAATGACGGAAAAACTCCCCGCATCGACCGTAGAGCGCGTCTACCTGGGGGTCCACGAGGCAATCAGAAAGCGCACGTTGCGCCCTGGCATGAAACTGGGCGAGTCCTCGCTTGCCGAACTGTTCAAGGTCAGTCGCACGTCGGTACGCGCAGCGCTCAAGCAACTGGAAGGCGACGGGCTGGTGTCCACCGAGCTGAACAAAGGTGCCTGGGTGTCGCTGCCCAGCGACGAAGACATCCGCTCGGTGTTCGAAACCCGCCGGCTAATAGAGATCGGTATTGTCACCGAGCTTTGCCGACGTGCCGATAAGAGCTTGCTGCAGCCCTTACGCATACATGTGGCCGCAGAAGAAGCCGCTGCCGATGCTGGCGACCACGCTCGCTACGTCAACCTGCTGGGTGAGTTCCACCTGCGACTTGCCGAGGTGCTGGACAACCCGGTGCTCCTCGACTGGTTCCGCAAGCTGATCGAGCGCGGTTCACTGTATGCCTCTACCCTCGACGACGAACGCCATGAAGCGTGTCGCGGCAATGAACACCTGCGCCTGATCGAGTACCTGGAAGTTGGCGATCAGGCGGCGGCGATCGAACTGGTGTGCACCCACCTGAGCGGTATCGAGGAGGCCATTCTCAAGGCCACCCACAACCTCAAGGCCGACTACCATCCGCTTAAACATTTGATTGGTGGCTGAACAACGCATTCACGAATCCACTGCTATCGATCCCGATATTTAATTGGCCGATACCTTTGGCTTTTTATAGGGTACGCAGCCTCCTTCAAGAGGTCGTGAAATGATTGATCGTGTGTTCGTCAATGCCGTCGCTGCCGATGGTAGCCCCTTGTCCCTGGCCGTTGCCGATGGCCGTATCGCCCACCTCGGCAGCGACGTGGCTGCCATCGCAGGCGTTGAGTGCATCGACCTGGGTGGGCAACTGCTGCTGCCGGGCTTTGTTGACGGCCATATCCACCTGGACAAAAGCTTCGTCGGCGACCGCTGGCATCCGCACCAGGCTGTCGGCAGCCTGCGCGAACGTCTGGCCGTGGAAAAACGCGAGCTGGCCCTCGCGCCCTCGATCGTGGAACGAGCAGATGCGTTGATCGCCCAGGCCGTTTCGTTTGGCACCGTGGCGATGCGTAGTCATGTCGATGTCGATGCCACTACCGGTTTGACTAATCTGCATGCAGTGATGCAGGCACGGGAAAAGTGGCGAGGCATCGTCGACATCGAGCTGGTGGCTTTCCCCCAGGCTGGTGTGATGTCTTGCCCAGGCACCGCCGATGTACTCGAAGCGGCTATCTGTGACGGTGCCAATGTGATCGGTGGCATCGACCCTACTACCCTCGATGGTGATGCCGAGGGTCAGTTGGATGTGGTCTTCGGGATCGCCGAGCGTCATGGCGTGAAGGTTGACATTCACTTGCACGAACCCGGCCTGCAAGGCGTCGAGCAACTGCAGCGAATTGCTGCCCGCACCTGCGCTGGCGGCTTGCAGGGACGCGTCACTGTCAGCCATGCCTATGCCCTGGGCCAAGTGCCTGATGATGAACTTGCGCGGATTGCCGCGACCCTGGCCCAGGCCCAGGTATCGATCCTGACCAATGCCCCCGGCGATCACGCCTTTCCACCGATCCTGCGCCTGCGCGCTGCCGGGGTGAACGTGTTTGCCGGTAACGACAACATTCGTGACGCCTGGTGGCCCTACGGCAATGCCGACATGCTCCAGCGCGCCATGCTGATCGGCTACCGCTCGGGCTTCTACAGCGACGAGGACTTGAACGTTGCCTTAGCCATGGCTACCTCGGCAGGCGCCGCGGTGATGGAAAAAAGCGGCTATGGGTTGGAGGTGGGCAATGAAGCGACCTTCCTCGTGCTCAAGGCCGCCAATGCCGCCGCCGCAGTCGCCGGCGTACCTGGCGAGCGGCGCATGGTCCGTCGTGGCGAGCTGCAACCCTGAAGTTGCAGGCCCGCACAATTTCAAGACTCAAGTCCCGGATTTGAGCCGGCTGAAGGCACGCGTCAGTTCTCGGTTGAATGCTTTGCTATTGTCATTCTTGCTGTATAGCCGCGCCCGCACCGCTGTTGGTGGATAAGTGCCCGCATCATTGCGAATTGCCGGATCCACCAACGCGTCGGCTGCAGTAATGGCATTGGCGTACTGGATGCTGTTGGTGATCGGGGCGATCACTTCCGGGCGCATCAAGTAGTCCATCAACGCCAGCGCCGCCTCTGGATGCGGCGCATCCTTGGGTATTACCAGCGCATCCAGCCAGATCAACGTACCTTCACGCGGAATGCTGAAAGCAATATCGATGGCTTTGCCCGCCTGCTGCGCCTGATTGCGTGCGATGGCCACGTTGCCATTCCAGGACATCGCAAGACACGTCTCGCCATTGGCCAGGTCGTTGATGTTGCGGTCGTTGTCAAAATAGCGAATGTACGGCCGCACCTTCTGCAGCAACGCTTCAGCCTGGCGCAGGTCTTCGGTGCGCTGCTGGTTGATGTCCAGGCCAAGGTAACGCATGGCGGCAGCGAACACTTCGTTGGGATCGTTGAGCAGGCTCACGCCGCAACTGGCAAACTTCGAAACTACCTCGGGGTCGAACAGCATCGCCCAGCTATCGACCGGCGCTGTGGGCAACCGGGCGGCAATCGCCTGCTGCTGATAACCGACACCTGTGGTGCCCCAGGCATAGGTGCCGGCATAGCGATTATCCGGATCGAATACCGCCATGTGCTGGCGGAATTCAGTGCCTATTCCGGCCAAATGCGGTAGCCGCGCCTTGTCCAAAGGTTGCAGTGCGCCACTGCTGATCGCCCGTGACAGGTGCTGGCCGGCTGTAAGTACCAGATCGTAGCCACTGCGACCCGTCAACAACTTGGTTTCCGCGGTTTCCAGTGAGTCGAAGTGATCGGCGACAACGCGGATGCCGGTGCGCTTCTCAAAGTTGGCCAAGGTGTCTGGGGCAAGGTATTCGCCCCAGATATACAGGTTCACTGTCGGTTGCTCAGCGTTGGCGGCCAGCGCCTGCGACGTAGCGCACGCCAGCGCCAGGGCCAAGCCACAGGCGCGCAGGTTCATGAGATTTTTCCTCCCGCATATTGCGGCATGGTGATGCAGGCGACATTGCCCCCACCCAGCAAAATTTCGCGGGAATTGTCGATACCAATAATGCGATGACCGGGGAACAGTTCTGCCAGGGTAGCCTGGGCAACGGTGTCGTTGCGGTCACCAAACAGCGGCAGGACGATCGCCGAGTTGCCCGCATAGTAGTTGATGTACGAGGCGCAGATTTTCGTCCCGGCCTGGCGCAGATGAGTGCCATCGACCTGATCAAGGCCGGCGGCTTCTTCGGCGGTCCACTCCAGCACAGCGGGCTGTGGCAGCTTGTGCACCGTGAGCTCGCGGCCGCGGCTGTCGCGTGTGCTGCGCAGGATGTCATAGGCTTCCTGGTAGATTTCCCACTGCGGGTCATCACGGTTGTCAGTCCATTGCAGCACTACTTCACCAGGGCGTACGAAGCAGGCGAGATCATCGACGTGGCCATCGGTCTCGTCGAACTTGCAGCCCCGCGGCAACCAGATCACCTGCTCAGCACCCAGATACTCCTGCAGGCGCCGAGTCACTTCGTCCTTCCCCAAATGCGCGTTGCGGTTGCGGTTGAGCAGGCACTGTTCGGTGGTCAGGATGCTGCCCTGACCATCACTTTGAATACCGCCAAGCTCGGCAATCAGCGGCGCCCGATAGCGGTCGAGGTTCTCGATTTCGAGGATCTTCTGCGCAATCTGGTCATCCTTGTCCCAGGGGTAGTAAAGGCCTCCATCGAGCCCTCCGTAGGCATTGAACTCAAAGTCGACACCGCGCACCTCGCCGCTGGCATCGTTGACCACAAAGCACGCACCACTGTCACGAAACCAGGTGTCGTTACAGGTCATCTCCACCACCCGCACATGAGCGGGCAGCAGGCGGCGGGCATTGGCATACTGGGCGGCCGACGCACAAACGGTGACCGGCTCACTCGAGGCAATGGCGGTAACGATCTCGACCCAGACCTTCTGTGCAGGCTTGGCGCCGTTACGCCAGACATCCGGACGTTCTGGCCAGCCCAGCCAGCAGCCGGCCTTTTTCTCGAATTCGCCGGGCAGGCGGAAACCATCAGCCTTGGGAGTGGTGGTAAGCGAACGAGCCATGGACAACCTCTGCGTTGGGTGGGGATAGCTGCACGCTACGCCGCCCGGTCCGAGGCTTCCAACGATGAAAACTCAGCGATTGATGAATTGAATTCAGGGTTCGCTGATCTGAGTGGTGAACCATTCTATGAAATCGGCCACCGCACCGCGCTCCAAACGCAAGCGCTCACACACCAGGGCATATTGCCCCATCGCCGCCACACTGGCGCCGAACGGACGTACCAGGCGCCCGCTGACCAGGTCGGCCTGGCAGGTGAGGTTATCGCCCATGGCCACGCCCTGCCCCAGCGCCGCCGCCTCCAGGGCCAGCGCTGCGTGGGGAAAATACAGTTGGCGGCCAGGTTGCGCGTCATCGGCATGGGTGGCGAGCCAGGCGGTCCAGGTCTTGCCATCCTGGTCGTCATGCAACAGGCACTGGCGCACCAGGTCACGCGGGCGCTTGAGCCCACCGAGGTTGAACAACCCTGGGCTACACACCGGGAAGAACTGCAACAACGGCAAGGGCCGGACAAAATGGGTGCTGGCATCCATCGGGCTAGTGCCATAGGTGATAGCGATGTCGATGTCGGCCGCCGGGGCACCGGCATCAATGGGTTGCTCGTGCAGGTGCAGGGTGATATGCGGATAACGGCTGCTGAAGTCCGCCAGGCGTGCCACCAGCCACTTCTGCGCCAACTCCGCGGTCACAGCCAAGCGCAGCACCGCTTGCGAAGCCGGGTCGCGCAATTCATCGCAGGCCTTGCCGATCAACTCGAAGGCTTGCTGCAGATGCTGCAACAGCCGTCCCGCCTCACTGGTCAAGCGAACCTGACGGCCTTCGCGCACGAACAACGCGCACCCCAGTTGCTCTTCCAGTTGGCGGATCTGGTGGCTCACCGCACTGTCGGTCACACACAGTTCGGCGGCGGCCCGGCCAAAATGGCCGTGGCGGGCAGCGCACTCGAATGTACGCAGGGCGGTCAGCGAAGGCAGTCGACGCATCGGCAACTCGTTGATGGAGGATCGGCAGGCAGCATAGCCCAAGCCGATGCCTGACGGCAGCGGCCTGCTGGCAAAGTACCATCTGCTCCGCTAGCATGCCGCTGAAAACCGGCATTGGCCGGTGGGCCGCAAGGCTTAATACGGAGAAACTAACCGGTGCTGCTGAGCATCCCGACCCTGTTGATGGTGGCCGTGTTTATTTTCGGCCTGATGGGTGTGCTGACCTTGCACGCCTGGTCCCGGGGCACGCGTGAGCAAACACTCGGCTACCTGGGAAGCATGTTGATATGCGCCGCGATCGGCGCAACGCTGGTCAGCCTGCGCGGCCAGGCACCCGAATTTGCTTCGCTGGTGCTGGGCAACAACATCCTGCTACTGGGCGCCGCGCTGAATTGGACCGCGATGCGCGTATTTGGCGGTAGACCGCCGCACTTGCCGGGTATTTTTGCCGGCGCCCTGCTCTGGTCCTGTTGGGGGCTGATGCCGGACTTCTACCGCGACCTTGGTCTGCGCGTGGGTCTGTACTCGTCGATCACGGCGATCTATGGCGCACTGTCGGCATTCGAGCTGTGGCGCAACCGCAAGCGTCTGGAAGTGGCCTACCTGCCTGCGTTGATGCTGACCCTGGCACACACAGGCTTCTACGCCTTACGCAGCTTCGCCGATCATGGTATTTCCATTGAGCACGCGCTCGCCAGTGAAGGCCGTGGCACGCTCTTTTTCGCCATTCTGCTGTTCGAATCGATGCTCTACGCCATTGCTATCGCCTATGTAACCTTGGCCATGGTGCGCGAGCGTGCCGAACTGAAGTTCAAGGCGGCCGCCTATACCGACGCGTTGACCGGTATCGGCAATCGCCGCGCATTCATGTCACGTGGCGAGCAGTTGCTGGCGGGGTGTGCACGACGTGGCGAATCGGTGGCCTTGTTACTGTGCGACCTGGATCACTTCAAACGGCTCAACGATGCCTATGGTCATCAGTCCGGCGACCGCGCATTGATCGACTTCAGCCAGGTAGCCAATCAAAATATTCGCCAAGAAGATGTGTTCGCTCGCATCGGCGGAGAGGAGTTTGCCTGCCTGCTCGGCAATGCCGACGAGGATCAAGCACAGCAAGTGGCGCAACGCATCTGCAGCAGCTTCCATGCCTTACCACTGCCAGCGCCCGGGCTGCTGAGTGTGAGCATCGGCATCGTTACCAGCAAGGCCGGTGAGGATGAGCTATCACGCCTGCTATCAATGGCCGACAATGCGCTGTATGCGGCCAAGGATGCAGGCCGTAATCGCGTGCGCGTGTACCGGCGCCCTGTCAGTGCTCGCGAGCCAGCCAGTCCAGTAGCCACAACCCCGCCGGCCCCGGCGGAGTGAGCCGCGACCACGCCGCATCCACAGCGATCGGCCGTGGCCATCCGCCCACCACCAGTTCGACCAGCTGGCCATGGCCATACTGCTGCACTAACCCATGTGGCAGCTCGGCCCAGCCAAAGCCTTGCTCGGTCATTTCCAGCAGCAACAGGTAGTCCGGCGCCGACCAGACCCGACCTTGTGGTTTGTTTTCGCTGTCGGTGTAGGTGTTGAGGTACAACTGGCGATGGCTGGCCAAGTGCGCCTGGGTCGGTTGCTGCAAGGTCGCCAAGGGGTGTCCGCTGGCAACGAAAATGCCCATCTGTGCTTGTATGGGCAACCTGCGCGTGCCGATGTCGGGCGGGTAGCTCACTTGCGCCGCAAGCAAACCTACATGAGCCCGGCCGCTCTGCAGCAGGCTCAGGACATCGCCTGCCTCGGCGATCATGCACTCAAGCTCGATATCCTGGTAACGCTGCTCGAAGTGATGCATCACTTGATTGTCCGGCGTGAGCTGATACATGTCCGAAAGAACAATGGTCAGTCGCGGCTCAACGTTGTCAGCCAGGCGGATACTCAGCTCATCGAGCCGCTCACTGGCGGCGAGAATTTCCTGGACATGCCCCAACACCTTGCGACCGGCCTCGGTCAGCACCGGGTGACGTGCCTGGCGGTCGAACAGGCTGACGCCCAGGTCGGCCTCCAAATTGGCAATTGCCGCGCTGACGGTCGACTGGCTTTTGCGCAATTTGCGCGCCGCCGCCGAAAAGGAACCCAGTGCCACGGCTTCGACAAAGGCTTGCAGTGCTTCGGGAGAGTAGCGCATAGGTGTATCGCTTTTATCGATGGAACCTATTTTTAACATAGGCAAAAAAGCGATGACAATCCTCCCATCGAAACCAACTGTTCAGGTGCTGTCATGCTTGCTTCCAACAAAACCATCGTCGAGCGTATCGTCCACGCCGTGGGCTTCGAGGTCATTGCTGTGCTGATCTGCGCCCCTGTCGGTGCCTGGCTGCTCAATCGTTCGATGCTTGAAGTCGGTACCTTGGCGGTGGTGCTGTCCACCGTCGCAATGCTCTGGAACATGCTCTACAACAGCGTGTTTGACCGCCTCTGGCCTGTTGAGCGGGTTAGTCGCAGCCTCAAAGTGCGGGCCCTGCACGCCAGCGGCTTCGAAATCGGCTTTGTCGTGATCGGGGTTCCCATCGCCGCGCTGATGCTCAACCTGTCGCTGGTACAGGCCTTTATGCTGGAGATTGGCTTTTTCGCGTTCATGCTGCCCTACACCATGGCCTACAACTGGGTTTATGACCTGTTGCGCCAGCGCTGGATCAAAGCCCGGAGCGGCCGTCTGCAATTGCAATAGGCCCTGCATTCACCCGCGTTAATTCAGCGGGGGCTTGGACTCGTGAAATTTATCTGGTAGTTTTTCATGAAAATATACCAATAAAAATTCACGAGACTCGCCATGTTCAAGCAATCCGCCCAGCATGTCGCCAGCTACTACGCCCAGACCTACCCTGGGACCATTCCTTTGCGCCCTACCCTGCAAGAGGGGCTGGATACCGGGGTACTGATCATTGGTGCAGGCTTCAGTGGCTTGCACACCGCCCTGCGCCTGGCCCTGGCCGGCCAGCGGGTGACGCTGCTGGAAGCTAGCCGGGTTGCTTGGGCCGCCTCTGGACGCAACGGCGGGCAAGCCCTGCTGGGCTGGTCGTGCGACATGCAACCGCTGGAAAAGGCCCTGGGTGTAGACCGCGCCCGGTACCTTTGGCAGAGCATGTGCTGGGCAGCCAGCGAAATGCGTGAATTGCCGGAACGCCACGGCTTCGACGTCGATTACCGACCCGGCAGCCTGTGGACGGCGGTACTGCCACGGCGGGTCGAGATGCTCCGTGAAGCTCAACGCGAGGCAGCAGAAAAATGGGGCTACGACGAGCTGCAGGTAATCGAGCGCGATGCTTTGCCCGAGTGGATCGACAGCCCCCGCTACCAAGCTGCGCTCTACGATCCGCAAGGCGCTCACCTCAATCCACTGAAACTGGCCCAAGGCCTGGCGGCCGCTTTTGAAGCAGCAGGCGGACGTCTGTTTGAACAAACCCGCGTGCTTGACTACCGCGAGACATCCAACGGCTTCGTCGCCCGAACCGAACACGGCGAAGTGCGCAGCGACGTGCTGGTGCTGGCTTGCAATGCCTACATCGACAAACTCGACCGCCAGTTATCACGACGCTTGCTGCCGGTAGGCTCTTATCAGGTGGCCACTGCACCTTTGGATCCGGCCTTGGCGCACTCATTGCTGCCACGTAACAGTTGTGTGATCGACAACCAGTTCGTGCCTGATTACTTCCGCCTGACCCCGGATCACCGCTTGCTGTTTGGCGGTGGCTGTACGTACCTGGGCGGCATTCCCAAGGATGTTGCAGCTGCCACTCGGCCGGTACTTGAACGGGCCTTCCCGCAGTTGCGTGGAGTGGCCATCGAATACGCCTGGGGCGGACACCTTGACTGCAGCCTGCGCCGTACCCCGGACATTGGCCGAACCGGCCAACGTTATTGGCTGCAAGGTTTTTCCGGGCATGGCGTACTGCCCACCCTGGCCGGTGCCCGCGCCGTCAGCGACGCCATTCTCGGCGACAACCAATTGCTTGCGCTGTACCAGGGCATCGACAACGGTCACTTCCCTGGCGGCGATAGGCTCGCCGCCCCGCTGGAAGCCGCGGCGAAGGCCTGGTACCGCCTGCGCGACAACCTTTAAGAGGACAGCTACATGGACATGCAGGACGAAATCGAAGGACTGGCGATCCTGATCCGTGATCTGCGCAAACACCGCAACCTGACCCTGGGCGAACTTGCCCAGCGCATTGATCGTTCGGTGGGCTTCCTGTCCCAGGTCGAGCGGGGCCTCTCGCGCCCTACCGTGGCCGATCTGACCGCTATCAGTGAAACCCTGGATGTGCCCACCACCTACTTCTACAACCTGAGCAAACCCCGGGAAGTGGACTGGGTGACGCGTCCGGGAGAGCGGCGCACGCTCTACTACGCCGGCGGCATCACCGACGTGCTGGTCTCGCCCAAACTCACCGGTAGTTTCTCCATGCTCGAAAGCCATCTGGCACCGGGCGCCACCAGCGGTGAAGGCCACTTGAACGACAGCTCCGAACAAGGCGGCTTTGTGCTCGAAGGGCAATTGAGCCTGTGGCTCGATGACAGCGAAGACCCCGTGACCCTGGGCCCCAACGATAGTTTTCAGCTACCGCCACACAGCCAGTTTCGCTACGCCAACCTCACCGAGCAGCCAACACGAGTGCTCTGGGTATTCCGTTGAACCACGCTGCAGGACCGCAATCGATGACAACAACAAAAAGCTTTCCCGATCTGCTCACTGAAGTTCGTGAGTTTCGCACTCGATTCCCGCAAGTGCGCTATGTCGACTTGATCAGCCTGGACATTCCCGGGCACTTCTATGGCAAGCGCTACCCGATCGACATGCTTGAAAAAGTTGCCGCGGGCAGCCCTTTGAAACTGCCGCAGAACTGCGTGCTGCTGGGTACCCAGGGCGGCCTGTTTCCCATCGGCGATTATTGTTTCAACGATGGCGACCCCGACGCACCTCGGCGCCTGATCCCGGGTACGCTCAAGCCGGTACGCTGGGAGAATCAGCCATTGGGGCAAATGCTCATCAGCTCGGACGGCACCAACGCGCCCATCGAGTTCGAGCCACGGGAAGTGCTTGCCCAGGTATTGCAGCGACTGGAACGTCGCGGCATTCGTCCGGTGGTGGCCTTCGAGCTGGAGTTCTATCTGTTCGATCGCAATCTCAAGGAAGGCTTGCCACAATTTCCCCGCGATCCGTTCAGCGATGACCCGGACGATCAACCGAACATGCACATCGAGCGTTTGTCGCGCTACTCCGACGTATTGCGCGACATGGTTGAAGCGGCCAACGAGCAAGGCGTGGACGCCAACGTGATCACTGCCGAGCTTGGCCCCGGCCAGTTTGAAATCAACTTCGGCCACTGCGATGACGGCCTGCGCGCTGCTGACTGGGCGGCGCTGTTCTGCCGTAGCACACGTGGCGTGGCGCTCAAGCATGGCATGCGCGCCAGCTTCATGAGCAAGCCTTACCTGGAAGCACCGGGCAGCGGCATGCACGTGCACGTCAGCTTGTATGACCGGGATGGCAACAACCTGCTCGCCGCTGATGAACAACGTCCATTGCGCCATGCGGTGGCGGGCTGCCTGGAGCTGCTGCCAAACTGCATGCCGATCTTTGCCGCCAACCACAACGCCATGCGCCGCTACGGCGCCATGGTCAACGCTGCCAGCCGTGCCAGTTGGGGTTACGAGGATCGTGATGCGTGCATTCGCATTCCCGAGTCCGACCCGCGCAACTTGCGCATCGAACATCGCCTGGCCGGTGCCGACGCCAACCCTTACCTGGTGCTGGCGGCCATTCTCAGTGGCATGGAACATGGGTTGGATGCAGGCCAAGAGCCTATTGCGCCTCTCAACGACGATCGCGCCAGCGGTATCGAGTTTCCCAAGGACATGCTTACGGCTGTCAGCGCCATGCGCCAGCACCCTGTGGTCAACCAGAGCCTGGGCAGCGAATTTGTGATGGTCTACTGTGAAAACAAGCGCCAGGACCATCTGGCCTTCTTGCATGACATCAGCGCCCGGGAGTACCGCTGGTTCATGTGATTGTGCACACCTGCTGCGGGCTCGCTCTGCAATCGGCCCGCATTTGCGACAGATTGCGGGGCATGTCCGCTACTACTGGGTTAGATGACGTCTTTTTACCCAATTCACTTGGCGCCCAGGTCCTGGGCGAAACGCAAGAGGTAACCGTCGGGATCGAGGACGAGAAAGTTTCGCTGTCCACGGTGTTGATCATTCTGACGGTACCAACGTTCTTCAACCGCTTGGCGCAGTTCATACCCCGCCTCCAGCAAAGCACCCGCCAATGCCGAGGCGTCGGGGCATTCGATGGACAGGTTCATGCCGCGACCATAAGGTCGCTCCAGTGGTCCAACACGCCACGGCGACTCGCTGTGCCAATCCTGCTCAAGCATGATCTGGCTGGCACCAAAGGAAAGGACGGCAAACTTGTCTTCTTCGCGCTGGTATTCAATTTTGAAGCCCAGCACATCGCAGTAAAAGCGTAGGCTGTGTGCGAGATCGGAAACGATCAACTCTGGCACCAGCGCATTCATTTTGAACATGTGTTGTTTCCCTTCCGTTATTTGCGCGCCAATCTACCCACAACTTCTTGAGCTAACCAGGAAATTGACCCTATGAGCAAAGCCACCTACACCCCGCCCAAGGTCTGGAAGCATGACGCACCGTCGGGAGGCGAGTTCGCCAATATCAACAGGCCAACCGCTGGGCCAACCCACGACAAGGCCCTCCCGGTTGGCAAGCATCCATTACAGCTCTACTCGTTGGCGACGCCCAATGGCATAAAGGTCACGATCCTGCTCGAAGAACTGCTGGCGCTCGGAGAAACCCGTGCCGAATACGACGCCTGGCTCATTCGCATCAACGACGGCGATCAGTTCTCCAGCGGATTTGTCGAGATCAATCCCAACTCGAAAATTCCGGCGCTGCTGGACCGTAGCGTGGAGCCTGCCATTCGGGTATTCGAGTCCGGCTCTATCCTGCTGTACCTGGCGGAAAAGTTTGGCCACTTCCTGCCCACCGAACCAGGCGCACGCACAGAAACCCTGAATTGGCTGTTCTGGCAAATGGGTGCCGCGCCCTATCTGGGCGGTGGCTTCGGGCATTTCTATGCCTATGCGCCGGAGAAATTCGAGTACCCGATCAATCGCTTCACCATGGAAGCCAAACGCCAACTCGACGTACTCAACCGTCGCCTGGCTGAAAGCCCATACTTGGCGGGTGACCACTACACCATCGCTGACATCGCGGTCTGGTCGTGGTACGGCCAACTAGCACTGGGCAACCTGTATTCGGCGGCAGAATTCCTCGATGTCCAGGAATACACCCACGTGCAACGCTGGGCCGAGGAAATCGCCAAACGTCCTGCGGTTCAACGTGGTCGGCGGGTCAATCGGACCTGGGGCGATGAAGCGAGCCAAGTACCGGAGCGGCATCAAGCAGCAGACTTGGACTGATTGGTTCGCCAAGCGGGGGAGCATTTCACCCATAACCAAATATGGGGAACTCCCCCCACTTTCCCCAGCGGCGCCTCGCTTTACCCCGTCCTACTTTCCCTTCAAGTCTTTGAACAACTGGGAGTTTTTTATTCAAGCGTCCTCGAATACCGGACTTGGTGCGGTTTTTGCCCCATGCCATCACAAAGTGGCAATTTGATATTTATTTGGGCAAAGCCGAAGAAACCGAACGGATAGGCACGAGGCAAACGCTATGTACAACTCCACTACGCAGCGCCGGGCAACTCTTCACCTGTTCCGATACTCAGGCATTGCGTCCGCACTGCTGATCGCCATCACCAATACCAATGCCGCACCGATGGACGATACCAGCCCGCCATCGCCTACCGACCCTTCGGCCTACACCTATCACCCCACCGACCCTCAGGCTGCGCTGCAGGCACTGGAAGCACTGAAGTTACTTCCCGAGGGTAACCATGGCTCGCTCGCCCTGCCCAATGGCGTCTACGGCGACAGAACGACGCCACGCAGTGAAAACGTGATGCCACCGTTGAAGCAGACATCGTTCAATTACCCAACCAACGGTTTGGCCAGCCCTTTGTTTGGCGCGCAACCCTTTACCCAGCAGATGCTCTTGTACGAAGAGTTCGGCCCGGAAAAGCTGGACCCCACTGCCGAAGCCGGGAACATCCCCTTCCCCATTCCCACGACCGGACCAGCGCCGGAGCAAGACCCCAACAGTGTCGCCCGCAGTGGCCCCGCAGGCGCTGCACTCGAAGCGTTTTTACGTCAACCGGGACTCTCGCCGTTTCCGACCCAGTATTCCAATGTGCTGGACCGCAATCCCTGGAAAGCGCAAATCGAAGCATTCCTCAACCGCCATCCGGTGGGCTCGCCGGCCGAGGGACGTCCACCAGGAAAAGGTTGGTCGCATCAGCGTTGGAACGAGTTCTACCCCCAGGCCGCGATCAAGACCGCGCAAGCCGGGGCACGGGTAAACCAGGGTCTGCGTGACAACCGCCAGATGCACGGCTACGCCAAGGGCGAATTCGGTCCCGGCGGTCTTTATCACAATACCGCCGGCGTACCGGCCACCGAGGGTACGGCCAAAGGCATCAGCATTCGTTTTCACCCGAACATGCCCATTCAGAACCACAACGCACTGTGGACCTTCGACGGCACCTTGCCCCCCAAATTGCTGATGGCCCGTTATGGGCAACCGATTCTGATGCGTCATTACAATGCCTTGCCGATCGACCCGGCAGCCAATGGCGGCTTTGGCCTGCATACCCTCAGCACCCATGAACACAACGGCCATAACCCCGCCGAAAGCGACGGTTACACCAATGCGTTCTTTTTCCCAGGCCAGTACTACGACTACCGTTGGCCGGTACAACTGGCAGGCTACGACACCATCAACACCAGCGCCCAGGACCCAAGGGCCGCCTTCCCTTGCGCCCAGGGCGAAACGCTGTGGGTCAACGACCGCAACCCTGGCATCAAGACCTGTGAGAACGGCAGCATCAAGGTACGCGGGGACTGGCGCGAGACCATGAGTACCCACTGGTTCCACGATCACATGCTCGATTTCACCGCCCACAACGTCTACAAGGGCAATGCGGCGATGATGAATTACTACAGCGCCCTCGATCGCGGCAACGAAGCCCTGGAGGATGGGGTCAACTTGCGTCTGCCCAGCGGCTCGGCGCTGGCCTGGGGTAACCGCGACTACGACGTCAACCTGACCTTCGCCGACAAGGCCTGGGATCAGAGCGGCCAACTGTGGTTCAACCCGTTCAACATCGACGGCTTCATCGGCGACCAGATGATGGTCAACTGGCTGTACAAGCCCTACTTCGACGTACGTGCCCGCAGCTATCGCCTGCGCATCCTCAATGGCTCGGTTTCGCGCTACATGAAGATCGCCGTGGTGCGTGAAGTGCGTGGCAATGGCGGCGAGTTTCGTGGCCCGCAAGGCTCCGGGGTTTCCTATAGTCGGGTACCGTTCCACATGATCGCCAATGACGGCAACATCATGGAACACGCCATCCCGTTCGACGGTAGCCTGGACCTGAACGGCAATGGCGACCTCAAGGACGACAACGGCATCATGCCAACCATGGCGATTGCCGAGCGCTACGACATCATCATCAACTTCGCCAAACATGGTATTCAACCTGGCGACAAGATTTTCTTCGTCAACCTCATGGAACATGACACCGGCAAAGGCCCAAGCAAAGATGCCGTGTCCCTGGCTGACGTGCTCTCGGAAAAGTACAAGGCCGTCATCGATCAAACCAGCAAGGGCCCCAGGTGGCGTGACGGCGACCCTGTCGTCGGCAAATTCCTGCAGTTCAACGTCAAACCCTACAGCGGTGTGGACCAGAGCCTGGACCCGGTAGCCTACGAGCCGGCCAAGCCTGGCAAGGCCGCGGGCAAGAAAATGATCCCGCTGACCATCGATCGCGACGATCAGAACATGCAAGCCAGGCTCAAGCAGGCACGCCATCGCAGCTTTGAATTTGGACGCTCCGACGGTACCGACACCGCCCCCTGGACGATCAAGACCGATGGTGGCTTTGGCTACTCCATGGACCCGCGGCGAATTACCGCCGCGCCTCAATTGGCCAACGGGCCGACAGACGCAGGCTATGCAGGAGATGGCACCCTGGAAGTCTGGAAAATCAAGAATGGCGGCAACGGCTGGAGCCACCCGGTGCATGTGCACTTCGAAGAAGGGGTCATTCTCAACCGCGACGGCAAGGCACCGCCGGAATGGGAAAAATGGGCCCGCAAGGACGTGTATCGGGTAGGCCCGGAGGTTGACAGCTCCGGCGAGTTGGAAATGGCGATTCGCTTCCGCGAGTTCGCCGGCACATTCATGGAGCATTGCCACAACACCCAGCACGAAGACAACTCCATGTTGCTGCGCTTCGACCTCGAGAACCCTGGTCAGCTCGAACTGATGCCCTCGCCCATGCCCACCTGGGACGGTGTGACCTACATTAGCTCTGCAGCCCTGCCCTCGTTCCGTGACGAGGAAGAACAAGGACCGGGTGACGACGATGACGACGATGACGAAGACAATCAACTACCAATCGCCCGGGATGACAGCGGCACGACCAAAGCCGGTGTCGCGGTCACGCTCAATGTACTGAGCAACGACAGCGACCCTGACGGCGACATGCCGCTCACAGTGGTCAGCCTGGGACAGCCCGACTCCGGCCAGGGCACTGTCAGTACCGACGGCACACGGGTGACCTTTGTACCGCCTGATACGGTGAGTGAAGCCTATACCGCGCTCTTTGAATACAAGGTCAAGGATGCTCGCGGCGCGGTCTCGCAGTTGGCGGCCAACGTAAGGGTTTCGGTGGCCCCCGCGGTTGTCGAAGTCGATCAGAACGTAAGGGTCAGCAACGCCACTGTCACCGTGCGCAGCAACAACCGCTACGCCTGGGAGCTGGCGGGAACCAGTGCGCTGAAAGTCGGCGATACCTTGGCGGTTACAACCTCGACCACCAGCGGCACGTTGAACCTGGGAACTGCCACGGTGCTGTCCGGTGGTATGTGGCGGCTGTCGGCGAACACCGTCGGCACAGTGCCTTCACAGCCGGCCACGGTGACGATCAAACCTGCCAATGGCAAAGCGGTTACCGCACCGTTGAGCATACGCTGACCCCTCCGGCCTCCCGCTCAGTGCAATCTGATCGGGGGGCTGGCATTCACGGCAATAGCCACAGACCTATCGGGAGGCAACTGTCATGGGCTGGAGAACCTGGTTAGCCCTCGGCCATCTGCTGCTGTCAGCTTGCAGCGTGGCGCAAGCAGGCGTCAGCGAGAACACCTCCGCTCAGCAGTGGGGGCAGGCCTATTTTCCCAACACCGCCCTGATTACTCAGGATGGCCAGCCAGTGCGCTTTTTTGATGACCTGATCAAGGACAAGGTTGTGGCGATCAACTTCATCTTCACCACCTGCACCGACTCATGCCCGTTGGAAACCGCACGCTTGCGCCAGGTGCAAAAACTGCTCGGCGACCGGGTCGGTCGCGATGTGTTTTTCTACTCGATCAGCATCGATCCCGAAACCGATACCCCAGAAGTACTCAAACAGTACACGGAGAAATTCAAGATCGGTCCCGGCTGGCAGTTTCTCACCGGCAACAAGGAGGAAATCACCTTGTTGCGACAAAAGCTCGGTCTGTTCATCAAGGGGGTCGATGACGGCCAAACCAAAGACCACAACCTCAGCCTGATTATCGGCAATCAAAGTACCGGGCGCTGGATGAAGGCCTCGCCGATGGAGAACCCCTACGTACTCGCCGACCGCCTGGGAAAAAGCCTGCACAACTGGAAGCTGGCCAGTACCGATACCAACGAAGCTGCTGACGCCCCCAACGTGCGCCCACCCAGCATCGGTGAACAGATCTACCGCACGCGCTGCTCTTCGTGCCACACCCTCGGCGATACCGAACACGCGGGTATGCGCAGCATCGGCCCGGATCTTCTCGGCGTAACCCAGCAACGTGACCCGGCCTGGCTCACTCGCTGGCTGAAAGAGCCAAATCTGATGCTGGCAGAAAAGGACCCGCTGGCGATGCAACTGTTCGAGCAGTACAACCGCCTGGCGATGCCAAACCTGCGTCTGGGCGATGTCGAAATCACCGCGGTGCTGACGTACCTGGATGAAGAGAGCAAGCGTATGCAAGCGCGGACGCTCGTCAAAACTTCGCAAACAGCCAACTAAGCAAGGAGTTCTGCCATGGTCGCTCGTCTCTTGGTTTTTGCCGCCCTGCTTGCAAGCAGCACCTTGAGTGTCGCGCATGATTATCAGGTCGGTGAACTGCTGATCAAAAGCCCTTGGTCGCGGGAGTTGCCGGTGGACCTGCCAGGCGGTTCGGCGTATTTCAGCATCGACAATCTGGGTAGTGAATCCGACCGCCTGATCAGCGTCAGCAGTCCCCGCGCACAAAAGACCAGCCTGCACGCTCAAGCGAGCAGCGATGGCATGATGAACATGCAGCACATGACCACCATGGAGATTCCCGCCCACTCACAGACAATCTTCAAGCCTGGCGCCAACCATGTGATGTTGTCCGGGATGGAGCAACCACTAAAAGCCGGCGAACAGTTCCCGCTGACGCTGGAGTTCGAAAAGGCAGGCAAGGTGGAGGTACAAGTAGACGTCCGGCCGGCGGATGAACAAACCGGCCATGTTCACTGAGTGCCCTGAGTTCGCCTGTCTAGCTCTGGTATTCCCGGGCCTTGGCGAGCGCAGCCTGGATAGCGGCACGTGCCTGCGGGCTGTTCTTCCAACAGGTAGAACCAACAAGCGCCGAGGCCTGGGTAACGATAGCCAAGGCATCTGCCTGGGCCAGTTCGGATAACGTCTTGAACCCCAGTTGTTCAAGGCGTTTGACCACGGTCGGGCCTACGCCCTTGACACTCAACAACAGTTGCGTTTCTTCCGCTGAAAAACCCATCTCAACTCCTTTTGATCTTCACCAACTAACGGTTTACAGCGATGGAGAACACTGCTCGCCCGGCCTCTCGACAACACTGGCGTAATGCGCTGTCGCCTGGAGAATCAAAGCGTTTCTTTCTTCAGTGGTTATCACACCCTGGCGTTGGAGCTTGTCCGCCATCTTCATCAGTTCTTCGTACTGTTCAACGCAATTCATCTCGATCCCGGGTACTTCGAGCAGTCGATACCAAGAAGCCAAATTGCTGCAACTGTTGCTGCCCATCACGAGTTCCTCCACTGATCATACTTCTGTAGAGGTAACGACGGCGGCAGAGGTTCATAGATTTACCCAGCCACTACGGAACCAGCCCCAAAGGCAAGGTAACGCGAAAGCGTGTGCCCTGCTCAAGCGTTGACTCGACTTCTATATTCCCACCGTGGCTTTTGACAATTTCGGCGGCAATGAACAGGCCCAGACCCAGGCCTGCCGACGCGCCCTCTTCACTGGCGGCAAACCGTGAAAAACGCCCCTGCGGGTTGAAAAGAAACGGGAGTGCACTGGGCGGGATAGGCTCACCGAAATTCAGCACGGTAACACAGGCATGCTCGGCATTTTTCCCCAATGTGATCTGAATTTCTCGTCCACTCTCACCATGCTGTACAGCGTTGTTGACCAGGTTGGTGATGACTTGTCCCATGCGCAGCGGATCGAACGCTCCAGGGACCGGGCTTGAATCACCGAAAACAATCTTGGCCTGCGGATGACAGGCTGAGACTTCCTCCACCACCGACTTGCAGACAGCTTCCAGATCAGTGGTTTGAGGCTTGATCGGTATTCCCGAGCCCAGGTTGCAACGCGCCAGGTCGAGCAAGTCGTTCACGATCTGATTGGCACGGCGAACGCTGGCAGCAATCTGTACAGCGAGCTTTTGCGGACGCCCGCTCAAATCCTGATCCTGGCGCAACAAATCGGCGCCCATCATGACCGCAGCCAGTGGCGTTCGCAGGTCGTGTCCTAGGACGCCAAGGAACATCTTGCGCGTTGTATCGGCTGCATGTCCAAACGCTGCAATCGACTCGCCGAGTGCCTGATCGATCGATTCATTGAAACGAATGATATCGCGCACATGATGCTCGTCCCCTGCAAACTCTTTCGCCAGCCATAGCCTGAGTACGCTGGATCTCAAGGCACGATACTCAGAGACCATCTGGTCCAGCGAATAGCCATCAATCAGGCACAATACCGCGTGAGTCTGAGCCGCGGTTTCGGCTTCGCTCACAGGCCCAAGACCTTGAGACTTGTCGATACCCTCCTGCACGGTCTGCGGCGTGTCCATGTCTCTGGCTACAGCCTTGAGCACATACTCCGCATGATTTCTCAAACCCTTAGAATCGAGGGCTTGCGCAGGTGCATCGACGGTCCTGGCAAAATTTTCCCACTCCTGCAGGATCGGCTCGAGATTGTTCAGAATAAAATGTGAAAGCCGCATAGCTAACCTCTGGTTCTCGACGCATCGAAAATATCGAGTGAGATCGGCTCAGCCGAACCTGGACCCTGTATGAGAAGCACAATGATGCCGCAGATTGGCAGCATCGAATGCGCCAAGCGGTGCCTTTGGCTGCCATCTTAGAAGGATGGCAGATGATCAGTCTAGGCTATGCAAACTGCTTGCGCAGGTCCCCCGTAACCTGACTTGAAATTGTTTCAGGGAAACGGCTACAGCGTCTAGCAGCATGGCAAATTGAGACTATAGTAATCGGCGAGCCACCGGGTCAGGGACGTCGTTATGCCTTCGATTGATTTGTCGACACCGTTGAGCCTACGCAAGCGGGCCCTATGGGCAAGCGTATTAAATATCGGTGCGATATTCGCGTCCCAGGTCATACGCTTGGGCGGCAACCTGGTTATCACCCGACTGCTGGTGCCGGAAATGTTCGGCATCATGGCTATCGCAACTACCGTGACTGTCATTCTGCAACTGCTCTCTGACGCGGGCCTGCGGCAGAACATCATCCAGAGTCAACGCGGCGATGATCCGGTGTTTCTCAACACTGTGTGGACGGTGCAGATCATCCGCGGTTTCGTGCTGTTCCTGGTGATGCTTTTGCTGGCCTTTGCGGCGCATTACGCACAGCAAGTCGAACTATGGCCGGCACACTCTACCTACGCATCACCGGAGCTGCCGCTGGTGCTGGCCTTGAGTGGACTTTCCGCGGTTTTCTACGGCTTTCAGTCGACCAAGGTCGACGTCGCCATCCGCACGTTCCAGCAGAAAAAAGTGGTACTCGCCGAGCTGATCTCGCAAATCGTCAGCCTGGCCGTGATGTTAGTGGCAGGCTATCTAACCCGCTCCATCTGGTCGCTGGTGGCAGCAGGCCTGGTAGGCACGCTGGTGTTCACTGTGCTCAGTCACATAATTTTCCAGGGACCACGCAACCGTCTGCAGTGGGACCGTACTGCCCTGCGCGAAATGCTCGACTACGGCCGCTGGATTTTGTTGTCATCGGCGGTTGGCGTGCTGGCCATGCAAGGCGACCGGATCTGGTTCGGTGGCAGCATGACGGTCAACGAGTTGGGCATTTACTCCATCGCCGTAACGCTTCTGGGGGCCATTCAACTGGTCCTGCAGCGCCTTGCCGGAGCGGTTGCGCTACCGGCCTTCAGTGAGGCGGCCAGGACCGGCGACAAAGAGCGGGTGCGCAGTATTTACTATCGCTCCAAGCTGCTCTTCGATCTGGTCACCCTGTTCACTTGCGGCGCCTTGCTGACGGCCAGCCCGTTGCTCATTGGTTGGCTGTACGACGATCGCTATGCCGGCGCCGGGCAGATGATGGCCATTCTTTCGCTATCGTTCTTTACCCTGCGCTTCGCCCTGGCGCAGCAGGTGTGGATGGCCCTGGGACTGACCAAGTACATGGCTATAGACAACGTTATCCGGGTGGTATCGCTGTTTGTCCTGCTGCCTGTGCTTCTTTCCATCGGCGGGGTGCACTATGCGATCTGGGGTGTAGCGCTACATACCTATACAACGCTGTTCCTTATTTACTATGTGAACCGCCAGCTTGGCCTTTGGGATACCAAGCGCGAGCTCATCGTGCTCCCAGCCATGGTGCTCGGTGCCCTGTGTGGAGAGCTCGCCACTTGGCTGTTTACCTGAGCCTGACGATGGCGAACAACGTGCACCGCAATCGAGTACAGGTGGAGACAGCATGATCTACAGATCAGTAGCGAAAAGCATCTGGGTGCTGCATCCCGGTTATTCCTTGCGGGCGATGCGCAACAAGTTGCGCCTGGCCCTGCTGATTGCCCGCGGTTGGCCCGGCCTTCACGGGTATCTGCAGCGCTTGATCGGCACCGTTGGCCGCGATGGACTCCAACGCATGGGGGTAGACTGCATCGGTATCATCCACTGGCCTTACATCAGTAAATCGTGGCGCCCGTCCACGCGCTTCGACGTGCTCGCCTCGCACTATGAAGTGGTCAGCCAACGTTGCCAGCCCCTGATGCTGTTGGGACGCGAGGACTCGCTGCAGTTGGCTGACCTGACGCAATACTCCCGCGGCTGTTCCCTGGTGCTTGACCGGGCGTTCTGGTTCATGCGCGAAGGAGAACTGGTGCTTAACTTGTTCCAGGACGAACTGCGAGTGGCCTCGTTGGCGTTTACCCTGTCCCGCACCGACAACGGCACGTGTATGTTCATCGGCGCTGTGCAGGGCATTCATAAAGGTGTGGACAGCGAACGCTCGTTGGCCATTTACCGGGATTTGACCAAGGACTTTGAAGGGCTGCGCCCCAGAAGTCTGTTGATCGAGGTGCTCAAGCATATTGCGCGTGGCCTTGGGGTTACTCAAATCTATGCCATTGCTGACAGCTATCGCCACCATCGCCACCCGTACTTTGGTGTTGAAAAGTCCCAGGAGCTACTCGCCAACTACGACGTTATATGGCAAGAGCACGGGGCAATATCGTGCGAGCGTGAAGACTTTTTCAGCATGCCTACTGCCCCGTCAAGAACACCCCTTGAGGACATCGCGGCCAAGAAGCGCGCCATGTACCGCCGCCGCTACGAACTGATGGACGCAATTTTCGCCAGGGTCGATAGCGTCTTGCATGATCGGGCATCGAGCACCAACAAACAAAGCGAGAATCAGCCAAGTCTGCCTGTTTTTGCCCCGCAGCAACCTTAAGCTGCCCTCCCTCCACGCGCTCACGCGATAGTCACCACTGCTTCAGGGCAGCGAATATTTGACGTCATTTAACAGGCCTAATACTGCTTCTCGACTGTGCTTGACAATCGTCGAGAGCGCATCTTTACTGACCATAAATATTCAATAACATTTAGTTACAAGTATTACCGCTACAACTAAAAAGTTATAAGGATTCAATTAACGTCATTTTTGATTTTTTTAGAAGTCACTATTAGAAACTTCAAAGGATATCAAAGAAAAATGAGAGAACAGCTGGCAGTCGTGTTGCGCAAGCTCATCACTCCATCGGTGCGTTTCAAAATAAGAACCAACATGGCCTGGGCACGAGATATTCTCGGGCGGGCATGCCTGTGGAGTTGGGAGGTCGCCCGGTTTCGCCTGCCGACCAGCAGTGACTATGAGATTCTTTATGTGGGCAGGAAAACCCGCCGGGACATGGCCAAACTGCTCATCGGCGGCAAGCCTCAGTTGGAAGCCAGTGCAGACGCCGGTACTGAGCAACCCAGCGCCACACCCCATGTTGTCGTCGTCAGCGAAATGCCCAGCGCGGGTGCGCTGTATGTGCCCCACTACCTGAGCGCCGTGATTCCCTTGGGCCGTCCTTTGGAAGAGATCATTGCCAGATACGACGGCGAACTGCGGCGCAACATCCGCAAGTGCCGACCGCTGTACCGCATGCAGCAAGTGTCTACCGACGAAGATATCGCCAAAGCCGATCGCGAAATGCTTCAGCCCTATGCCCAGGCGCGCCACGGCGTGCTCGCCAAGCAGTTCGACTCAAACGACCTGGCCCGCATCGCCAAGACGGTCGGCCGCCTTGACCTGATCCTCAAAGGTGATGAGGTGGTCGCTTGCCACTTCGGTTGCGTGATAACCAGGGACGGCAAGCGCTACTGGAGCACCCTGCGCTTTGGTTACCCCGAGTCGGTTTTCAACGACCCCAAGCAACTGCGCGAGGTCAATTCAATTACCACGTTCATGGCACTGGAATGGGCCATCGAACAGGGCTTTGACTATTACGATATCGGCCAGTGTCTGGCCCGCCCGGATGACGGTCTGTTGAAATGGAAACGCCGCCGCGGTGGTGATGTAGATACATTGGGCAATCAGGCTTATATGTTCGTCCGTTTACCAAAGACCGGCATCGCCAAGTTCCTTTGGGAGTTCCCGTTGTTTGCCGTCGAAGATAATAAATTGACACTTCATCTGGGCCTGCCTAATGGGCCGAGTGACGAGGAAGTTGTCAATCGCTATCGCGAAATGGTGTTTGGCGGCTTATTCAAGATATACCTCTACTGCGCAAAAAATCCTGGCGAAGTGTTGCTGGAAAACCTACGTGACCGTTACGCCCACTTCCAGTCTCCGCCTATTGTCGAAAAAATCCCGTCTAACTGAACGTAGAAGATAGACCTCCATTGCGGGCAGGCTGTTCATGGAAAGCGATATCTCGGATGTACAAACGGCAGGGTCGGACCACAAGCTCTGGAGCCTTGCCGCCTATCGGCAACTGGCCAGGGAGCGACTGTGGCGCAAGCCGTCGCAAAGCCTGAAACAGCTTGCGGTCAAGACCTGGGAAATAGCGCCTGCCGAGGTTACCCCTGCACCCGCGGCGTTTTTCTTGCCCAACCAGTTGGAACGGGTAAGCGGATGGGAGGCCGCGCGTTTTTTTCCCTATGAGCACCCGCGCCGGACCATGGAAGGACTGGGCAGCGTGGAGCAATCGCCTACCCGCGGCTACCTGATCAAAGATGTACTGTTGATCGACGGCACACTGTACAAAGGCACTGCCAGCCACCGACTGTCCGATCACTCCAGCCGGCTGCCAGCCATCGTGGTGGAAAAGGAGATCGAGCGCGCCGCTGCCTATTGCTCGCCCTACGGCGCCCGCTGGTTTGGAACCTGGCTGGCTGAGGACTGCCTCACCTACGCATTGGCCTGCAACGAGGGTACGCCAATCACCACCGCGCCCTCTGCCCGCTTTCCATTGTTCCTCCAGGCCCCGCCTTATGAGGACCTGCTAGGCATGCACCCGCTTCGCCTGCACAACGCGTTTATCCGCGAACTGGTGCTGTTCGACGATGCGAGCCACAACAGCAACCAGTACCTGCGCCACCGAGCGCTTGGGGAAAAACTCCTCGCCCGCGTGAACTACAAGCCTCATCCGGGAATTTTCATCCTCCGTGGCGAAGCCGGTGATCTGCGCTTGTTGCGCAATGAGCTTGAGGTAGCCGAACACCTGAGGGTAAATCGGGGCTTTCGCATCATCGATCCGTTAAAAAACGACGTTGCGACAATTATCGCAGCCTGTGCCGGCGCGCGCGTTATCGCCGGCGTCGAGGGCAGCCAATTGGTCCATGCCGTTCACATAATGGAGCCTGGCGCGACTATGCTAACGCTCCAGCCCCCTGATCGTTTTGTCTGCTTCTATAAATACCTGACCGACCGCGACAAGCAACATTTTGCCTTCGTAGTGGGCACACCTGATGGCAATGGCTTCAAAATCGACTTGAATGAACTTGAGCAAACCCTGGACCTGTTGCCGCCACCCTAGTACGCGGTGAACTGAATTCCACTGAGGACCTGATGGATGAACGTGATTGACTACTTTGATCAGACCAGAATCATCAATATTCCATCCAGAAAGGACCGCCGCGTAGAAACAGTGGAAGAGTTCAGCCGCAACGGTTTTCACATCGATCACAAGAAAGCCGGCTTTTTTGAGGCGGTTAAGCCCAGCGAAGAAGATGGCTTCCCCAGCATTGGTGCCAGAGGCTGCTTTATGAGCCACCTGCGGATCATTGAAGATGCAATCCGCCTGAACCTGAACAACATCCTCATCCTCGAAGACGACATTCAGTTCTCCAAGCATATTGGCCAATACGGAAAGCAGGCCATCGCATTGCTGGAGGGCATGGAATGGGACATCGCCTACTTTGGCCACCCGTTTGAAGGAAACGCCAACCTACCAGGCTGGAGCGTGGTCGACCGGCCCATCCACTTGTCGCACTTCTATGCGGTGAACGGGGCATTCCTGCCACAGCTGCGCGACTTTCTCCTGCAGATTCTTGAGCGCCCAGCCGGCCACCCAGACGGCGGCCCCATGCACTACGACGCGGCGCTCAATACCTTGATCCACCAGCGTAAGGATGTCCGGGCCTACTACTTCACCTGGAACCTCGGCTATCAAAGGCCCTCGCGTACAGACCTGCATGAACTGTCGGTGCTTGACCGCACGCAACTGCTGCGGCCGATAATGTTCATGCTGCGCAAGCTGAAGTCGTCGATGCTGCGTATTACGCGATAGTTCATCAAAAAACAGATGCTACTCACCTTGAACGAGATAATGGCACTTTGATATCTTTGGATTCTTTCAAGTTTTGGCTGGTACACATTGAACTCGAGAGAACCCGACGCAACCGAACACGCAAGCGCCGCAAATGACAATGACGTCACTGATTGCGATACGCACACTCGACGCAAACTGCCCAAAATCAAGCTGATCGACCAAGTCCGTGCGCCGATTAACCATAGGCCCCGTCACACGCCCGAAAAGCCTGCGCATACCGGTGACAAATACCGCCCCGATGTAGCCGTCGGCACCGCGTTCGGAACAAACGAAACCAGTAATCTGTACTCCGACCAAGTTCGATTCAACGCCAGTGGCGGTCACGGCTTTGCCGCAGAACAAGGTAACCACCTCATCGATCGGATTAACCTGAAGAAAGCCAGAATCATCGGCGATGACAACGCTTTGAATGGTGCTGACCGAATCATTGACGGGGTAAAGATTCAATCCAAATACTGTGCGACCGGTGGGCGGTGTATCTCCAGTTGCTATGACAAATCTGGAAACTTTCGCTACATCCACGATGGCAAGGCCATGCAGATCGAAGTGCCGTCGGACAAATACGAGGATGCACTCAAATCTGTCAGGGCCCGGATCGAAGCAGGAAAAATTCCGGGATACACCGATCCGAATGACGCAGAAAAAGTTGTTCGCAAAGGAAATCTTACCTACAAGCAAGCCGTTAACATCGCCAAGTTTGGTACCGTCGAAAGCGTCACTTTCGATGCGCTCAATGGTGTCAAAGTCGGCGTTGCAGCAGGCTCACTTTCTGCCGCAGTGGCGTTCGCCCAAGGCATCTGGTCGGGACAACCTCCTGCTGTCGCCTTGAAAAACGCCGCTTGGGCAGGCCTGAAAGTAGGTGGCAGTGCATTGGCTATCAGCGTGATCTCAAGCCAACTGGGGCGAACGGCCTTCGAACAAGCGTTTCGCGAAGTGAGCAAGGCATTCGTCGAGAAGCTGAGCCCCAAATTGGTATCCGCTCTGGTCAAGTCCATGACGGGGAAAGTGCTAACCGGCGCCGCCGCGACTAACACGCTCGCCAAACTGCTGCGCGGCAACCTGGTCAGTTTGGTGGTATCGACTGTCGTGCTGTCGACCGGCGATATCATTCGAACGTGTCGAGGACGTATTTCCACGCTGCAGTTCGCCAAGAACCTTACCAGCACCGCCAGCAGCGTTGGAGGCGGATACGCAGGTTTCACCAGCGGCGCGCTGGCCGGAACTGCATGCTTTCCGGGTCCAGGCACGCTGATTGGCGGTATCCTCGGGGCCATCGGTGGCAGCTTGGCCGCAGGCTACTTGACCAGTTCGGTGATGGACAACCTAATCATCGACGACGCAGTGGCCCTACAAGCCTTGTTTGAAATGCAGTTAGTGAAAGTTGCCAAAGACTACCTGCTGCTAAGTGATGAAATCGAAGACATCGTCAGCCTACTGGACGAAGATGGGTTGCCAGACTTCTTCATGCAGGCGCACGCCATGGGCGATGCAGGTCGAGCCGAGTTCATGAGTCAGCGGCTTGAAGGTTATGCTCAAGTAGCTTTGAAATTACGCGCGGCGATTGGAGCGCCCCCAGAAGATGAGCTGATACAGCAACAAGCCCGCATCATCGGTGAACTAAGCGCCGCAGAGTACAACGGCGAATTGCCAATAAACCCGGACACCGCCGAATTGACGGCCACCTTCGCAGAGGCCTTAACAGACTTTTTGAAGGTAGAAGGCGTCAAGTCCGAGTCTGTGATCTGGGGCGAAGAACTCGTCAGCACGAAAGGCCTGAAAAAATTGGGCAATGCACTGAATTCGTTTGGTCGAATCGAAGATGGCGCACCGATAGATGCCGTCATCGCCGTTATCGATACCACTAAACTGGGCACCGCAACCGATGGAATTATTCTGACCAACGCGTCTATGTGGATCAAACCCCTATTCAGCGACGCCTATAAAATCGACTATCACGCATTACCGTCGAACACACGGGTTGGTGATGAAAACCTGGAGATCAATGACTGTGCACCCATTGGCTTGTCATCCAAAGAGCTTCGGATTGATATGCGCAGGATTTTGCGCCTGATCAAAGGACACTTCCGGCTCTAGTACAGGGACGAATCGGGTATGAATTCGATAGGACTCAGCGCAAAGGTGGTCTGCAGGCGCGTCAATCTGTTGTAACTGCCATCGAAGGCTTACCCTTGATCGCCTGGACAAACAGCGCCAACAGCTCGGATTGACTGCCGATTCCCAACTTCTCATAAAGGTTCTTTCGATGAACCTTGACCGTCGCCGGGCTGATCCGCAGCTTTTGCGCGATGGACTGGCTGGAGTGCCCCTGCAACAGCAACCTGACCACTTCGCACTCGCGCTCGGTGAGCAAGCCACGGCCAAAGTTGGCAAAGGCTTCCTGGACCAGGTGATCGTGATCATCCAAGGGCCGGACTGCAACTTGCCTGCTTGCCTCCCATGCGGCCCGCACCGCGGCACTGACAACCGGAACGGCACTCTCCAGTTGGCGGATCTCATCATCATAGAACCGGGTGCGCCCGCGCCGGCGCATCAACGACAGGACAGCATGGGTGTCGGGGCCAAGGTTGATGAAAAAGCCGACTTCTTCACATAAACCAAGATGGTGGTAGTAGGTACGAAAGTATTCACTGTTGTAGAACTGATCCGGCGCCAGCTGACGCATGCTGTACACGCCTTCAGGCTGGGACGGTTGCGAGGCCAGGTAGAAAGGATCCAGTAGGTAGGGTCCCGTCTGGTACTCATCAATGAAGATGCACCGCTGCTCGTCGGTGAACGTGTCGAACAACGACAGCGGCCGATAACTTCCCTCATAGATGAACAGCACGAAATGATCCGCAATGCTCAAACGCCTCAACCAGGCGGCAAGGGCCTGTAACTGCCGACCACCGGCAGGTTGGCTCATTACCTCGACGACACTGCGCGTCCAATCAGTCAGGTGCATTTGCATGGTGTGATGCCTCTATGAGGTTCGGCCAACGAGACAGCAGGTGGCGCCCTGATGTTATCTTCAAAAGCGCCACCGGTGCAGCGGGCATGCGCCCTATTTGAGGTACCAGCCCCACTTCTGTTCACTGTCGTAGCGAGTGATCTGTTTAACTTCCAGGTAGTTGTTCAAGCCCCATTCCCCCAGCTCGCGGCCGATACCACTCTGTTTGTAGCCACCCCACGGCGCTTCGGTGAAAGTTGGCTGTGAGCAGTTGATCCAGACAATACCGGCACGCAGCTTGCGGGCCACGCGCTCGGCACGTTCAAGGTCTGCAGACATCACCGCGGCAGCCAGACCAAAGCGCGAATTGTTGGCACACCGCAGCGCTTCGTTTTCATCATCGAATGCACGGATACACACCACCGGACCGAAGATCTCTTCCTGCCAGATCCAGCTGTCTTGCGCGACATCGGCAAAGATGGTCGGCTGCAAGTAGAACCCCTTGTCGAATCCGGCCGGTCGCGCGCCCCCGTACACCCGTCGAGCGCCCTCCTCCTGACCTCGAGCGATCGCCGCCAGCACTTTGTCGTACTGACCTTTGCTCACCAGCGGCCCGAGCAGTACACCCTCCTCCAGGCCATTGCCGATGCTGACTTTCTCCGCTTCCTGCTTTAGCCGCTCAAGCAATGGCGCATACAGATTGCGCTGGACAAGCACGCGAGACGTCGCGGAGCAGACCTGGCCCTGGTTCCAGAAAATACCGAACATGATCCATTCGACCGCGGCCTCCAGATCACTGTCATCGAAGATGATGAAGGGCGACTTTCCGCCCAACTCCAAGCTGATGTTTTTGATGTCGTGCGCGGCCGCCTGCATGATCCGGCTGCCCGTGGGCACGCTGCCGGTGAAGGCCAGTTTGTCGATCCCAGGGTGCTGCGCCAGTGCGGCGCCGGCATCCTGGCCCAGGCCTGGAAGCACGTTCAACACCCCTGCAGGTAGCCCGGCGTTGTGGGCAATACGCGCCAACTCCAGCGCGGTGAGTGGCGTCAGTTCGGACGGTTTGAGGACCATGCAGCACCCCGCAGCCAGGGCCGGAGCGACTTTCCAGGCGGCCATGAGCATGGGAAAGTTCCACGGGATAATCGCCCCCGCGACGCCGACCGGTTCTTTACGCGCCAGCGAACTGAAGCGCTCGTCGGCCAGGGCGACCGCCTGTTCACGTTCGCTGTCCAGACCTTCGGCAAGGTCAGCGTAATAATCGAAACAGCCTGCGGTATCACCTATGTCCCACAGCGCCTCGGGCAGCGGCTTGCCGTTATCGCGCACTTCCAGCACTGCCAGTTCCTGCTGCCGATCACGGATGCCCTGGGCGATGCGTCGCAGCACTTCGGCACGCGCCGCGCCGCTCATCTGCGGCCACGGCCCCTCGTCGAAGGCGTGACGGGCAGCCCGCACCGCCAGATCAACGTCCGCGGCGGTGGCCGCAGCAACGCTGGCAATCAGCGTCTCACTACTGGGGTCGATGGTATCGAACGCCCCGCCCTCGACCGGGCCCACCCATTGGCCATTGATATACAGCTGAGTATCGGCATTCATGTTTGCACTCCAAGCGAGCAATACGGTTGACGCTTGCGCGCCAACCGCCTCGGGATCAGGAAATCTTCAGCACCTTGCGACCCACTACCGTGCCTTTACGAATCTGGTCGAAAATCTCGTTGATCTCATCCAGAGTGGTCAGGCTGGCCTGGACTGCAACCAGGCCATTGGCAGCAAACTCCACGGCCTCGTGCAGGTCTTGCCGGGTACCGACGTTGGAGCCACGAATGGACAGTTCCCAGTTGACGATACGGTCGATGGAGCTGCGCACCTCGTCGGCGGCGCCCCCCGGCTGACCGATATAGATTGCCGTGCCACCAGGACGCAACAGTTTCACTGCAAGTTCGAATGCCTTGTTGGAGGTCGCCGTCACCAGCACACCGTGCACCCCACCCAGCTCTGCGTGAATGGCAATTTCCGGGTCATTCATCACGTTGTACACCCGCTCGGCGCCCAAGCGATGGGCCAGCTCCAGCTTTTCATCACTGACGTCGACCGCAACCACCCTCAGGCCCATGGCCTTGGCATATTGCACCGCCACATGGCCCAACCCACCAATGCCGATGACCGCCATCCATTGCCCCGGCCGCGCCCCCGATCGTTTCAGGCCGCGGTAGGTGGTAACCCCTGCGCAAAGGATGGGCGCCAGGCCATACAGATCAGCGCCAGCCGGTACTTTTGCGACAAATGCCGCCGGCGCGATCATGTACTCGGCATAGCCGCCGGGCTTGCTGTAACCGGTGGCCTCGCCTTGCTTGCAGATGGTCTCCATGCCGGCGCGGCAGTACTCGCAGGCGCCACAGGCGCTGTACATCCAAGGCACACCAACGGTGTCGCCGAGCGCATAGCCGGTCACGCCTTCACCCAGCTCGGCAATATGCCCGGTGACTTCGTGACCGGGAATCAGTGGCAGATTCGGCGGGCTCGGCCAGTCGCCGTCGCAGGCATGCACGTCACTGTGGCAAACACCGCAGGCGACTACCTTGATAAGAATTTCGCCAATGCCCGGTTTTGGAATCGGCACCTGTTCAAGTTTCAGTGGCCCGCCAAGCTCGCGGAGAATGGCGGCGGTCATGGTTTTATTGTTCGAGTCCAACATGGCTACATCCTCATGAAACAACGGTTTTTGCCTAGCTCTGAGCAACACGCCCAGGTTGTTATCCAGGCGTGAGTCAGTGATCCGTTTCGACCATCAGCTGGCGAGTGCTACAGGACGATTGGCTTGAAGAATCAATGAGATTTGCTGAATGAGCAGCACCGTGCTGTCCACTTCCGCTGCGGTGGGTTGGCGTGCGTACTTCACCGGTGGAATAAGCATCCAGACGAAGTCTCCATAGTTGGGTGTCAGCACCACTTCACAGGCCTTGTCCGCTGGATGGTAATGAATACTCAAGCCGCCAAGCTCCATCGCAGCACACAAGGGAAGCACCACGTCACTGGCATTGAGCGGGTCCCGTAAGGCAGCGCTGATGGCGGGCCCAACAAACTTCGCGGTTCGGCTTGAAGGCTTCCAACCTCGATAATCAAGACGGATAGTCATCGCCGTGGGCCCGAGGTCCGCAGCGACTTTCCAGCGCCAGCGGCAGGTGTAGATTCTGCCAATCACCTTGCTCGACAAGCGATGCTCAAGCACCAGGTCATCGGCTGCCAGGCGATGGTCGACTCCCGACACTGTGCGGGCATCGGTGACGACGTCGTGCCCCATGTATTGGCCAAAACGTGAAACCGTATCGCGCAGCGTTTGCTCGGCGCGCCGGTCGATGACTGAATAAAGATCCATGCTCACTCCGACCTACGGTTATTGGCGTTTCAACTGGGCAAGCAATACCGCTTCGCTGCCATTGCTGGACTCATCGATAGATTCGGAACGATGGATAATGCGCCGCAACACGTCATCCAGTGGCACGGGCTTGAACAGGTCCTGGCCGGTCTTCTTCAGGTAGATAACGCCAAACGCCAGGATCAACGCCGAGCACACCACCGCGATACCCAGTACTTGGGCGTCTGCGACCAATGTCCCGATCATGTACAGGCACGCAGCGATACCAATCAATTGCGGCAGCGGATAAAGCGGCGTCCGGAACGGACGGTTGGCGTTGGGATACTTGAAACGCAGAATCACTACGTTCACCTGGGCAATCAGGTACGACATCAACCAGGTGGTGCAGGCCACGCTGATCATCATGGTGATCAAGGCAATATCGGCATGATTGGCCATGGCGTAGACCAGCACGATAAGGATCAACGCCACCACGAAGAAGATACTGAACCATGGCGTTCTGGCGGTGGGGTGCAGCCAGGAGAAAATCTTCGGCAGCATGCCTTCACGCGACAAGCCATAGAGCATGCGCGGCACCGCGATCAGATAAGTGTCACAGGTGGTGACCGCAGCCAGAATCGAGATGCTGCCCATCAGAATCAGACCCGGTTGACCGAGCATCGCCGCGGCGCCATCGACATGTGGAATGGTCGACGCGGCGAGTTCTTCCAGCGACAAGTAGCGCGTGATGCTCAAGCCGAAAAGCAGATCGACAAGCCAGATACTGGCGCAGCCAAAGATCATTGCCAGCGGAATGGTTTTACCCGGATTCTTGACCTCCTCGGCCAGGGGCGCAACGAACTCCATGCCGATGAACAGCCAGATCGCCAAACTCAAATGGCTGAATTGATCCTGCCAGGAAATCACCGAAAACGGCGGCTGCTCAGCCAATTGCGGCGCGGTTTCGAAACCGGACAAGCCCCAGACACCCACCAACCCAAGCATCAGCATCATTGCAATCGCCAGGGTGGTTTGCACCCGCCCGAACAGATCGACGCCTTTAAGGTTGATACCCACCAGCACAGCCAGAATACCGAGGGAAAACAGATACCAGGGGAAACCGGTCAAGCGCTCAAGCGACTGGCCGCCGATGATCATGTTGGTACCACCATCGGTGCCCACCAGCACGATGTAGCCTGCCAGTACGGCGAACAGCGCAGGAAGTTTTCCCAGGGCGGGCAGCGTGTACTCCCCCACCATCCCCGCCCCCGGCAGCATTGCTGCCAGCTCGGAATAGGACATCGCGATACACAGAATCACCAGCAGCGCCAACAGCGCAACGACGCTGAAGGCCGGCCCGGAAACGCCGTAACCATTACCCAGCGCCACCATGGCGGTGCCCGAAACCACCAACCCCACCGATGTGGAGTAGGCCGCCCAGAACCCCAGGCTTCGGCTCAACTTCAAACTACTCATAACGCACCTCTCCACTATTGTTGTTTTAATGAAAAGCGGTGTGACGTAAACAGGAAGTGGGAGCAACGCTATCAATGCGGTCGACGGGGTGTACATACACCGCGGGGGGTAGATGGATGGGGGGATAGTCGGGGGCGCGACATTGCGTGGCTCGGCAGGTCCTGCGATGGCGTCTAGATGCTGATATCGGCGCCCTTGAGACTTCCGGGAGCAATCAGTGGCCAGGACCAAGTCCACAACGCAATAACCGCGCGGCATTGCTGGCAGCCGCGTCGTAGTCCATCGCGTCGTGTTGCCAACCCGGGTTTTGCCAACCTCGGCTGAGGCAGGACTGCGCCAAGGCCCAAATGGTAAGCAGCACATGTTCCGGATCAACAGGCGCCAGCAAACCACGATCGATCCACTCGCGAATGCTCGCCACACTCCTTTGGGCCTGAACAGTCCAGGAGGCGAAGAATTCACCGGGCAGGTTTCTGGCGCCATCGCGAAGTTCGGCAATGAAGACTTTCGAGGCACCGGGTCGGTGTTCAAACAGGCGGACCATACGCACCAACGTTTGCGTAAGCGCGTCGAGCGGCGCCTGTGATTCGTCCAGCACCGGCATGCACGCAGCCAGATAGGAAGGTGCGATGTCCTCGAGTAGCTTGGCGTAAATGTTTTCCTTGGACTTGAAGTAGTAATGCACATTGGATTTGGGCAGACCGGCCGCCTTGGCAATGGTCGATACTTTGGTAGCTGCGTAGCCCTTGTCAGCGAACGCTTCGCTCGCCGCATCGAGGATAGTGCGGCGGACTTCCTCCGAGACATCAGCGCTGCCCCTGCTTCTCCTGGCAGTCAAAGGGGCATCGAGACGGTTGTCGAACGGCATGATGTACATCGGATATTTCCTGAATTGCCGGGCTAGCGCCCGATGTTGAGGTGGCCCGAAAGACGCAATATACAAAACTATACAGCGGTAGCGTAAGTACGCAGGCCGGCGTATTGTTCCGTTCGAGGTGAATTACCCCAATTCAACGTAAGGAGAGCAGCGATGAAGGTCAGTGCACGCAACGTGTTTAAAGGCAAAGTTACGAAACTGAACCCGGGCGCGGTGAACGCGGAAGTCGTCCTTGAATTGGCCGGCGGGGAGTCCCTGGTAGCGGTGGTTACAATGGAAAGCGCAAAAAGCCTGAACCTGGCACCGGGCAGCGATGCATTTGCCCTGGTCAAAGCGCCCTGGGTCATGTTGATGACGCAAAGCAGCGACATCCGCTTGTCTGCACGTAACTGCCTGGCGGGAAAAGTGGTGAGCGTGGCCGATGGCGCGGTCAACGCCGAGGTCGTGCTGGAGCTGCCGGGTGGCACCAAGGTCTACTCTATCGTCACCCGCGAAGCAGTGAATGAACTGGGGCTGGCTCCTGGGGTGAGCGCAACGGCGATCATCAAGGCGTCCCATATCATTCTAGGCGCCCCGGTCTGACCTCACCTTGCCCGCACTACAATGTCGTTGTTTCGTCCTGATAGCTGCGGCCAGTCAGGACGAATTCGGGGGTTGATCTATTTGTATCGAAGATAAAACCCGGATGCCGTTAGCACCACCGAGAACTCGTAGGTGATACCAGCGCTTCTCGTTGTTGACCTATAGACATTACACAGCAGCCTGCGATCACCCTCCGCTGGAATCAACGAAATCGGCCGTGTTTTATAAGTACTCAGATCGCGTGGCGCAGCCGTGAGTTCTCCCGACCTGACATCAGTAATTACAGCTACAGCGACCGTGTTAGTGTCTCTTGCCTTGATCCGAGCGCGGCGGACCTGATACTTCAAAGAATGGAGCGATTCCGAAATCAAGAGCACACACTGCTTATCGATTTCAGCGCCGAGGCTCTTTCCTGCATCCTTCTCACTCCACAAAAAAGCCTCGTGCCGGCGAGCCGACATAGGGAGCGCTTGATGCACAGAAAAACCTGAGCCGGACACAGGGGCATCAGCGGCGTAGGCGTATCTGACGGTTTTGTGAAAAGCACCTGTAACTAGCGTTGGATAGTTTTTTACCAGATAGTCTTTCACATAAGCCTCTGTGTACCATCGATGGTCAGACAAGACTCTTTTATCGTCTACAAAGGCAAGGGCTGGCTGCAGTGGGATCAGGGATAAGCCAACGATCGCGAGTGCGTTGAACGTCAGCAGGGCTCGTTGCAACATATACATCCTTGTTCTGTGGTGCGTCAGGGGTCGCGAAGATGATTGCTATCGAACATCTCGCCTGTTTAGTGGATTTTCCGGTAGGTAGCCGTTGCTACAAACACGGTGGAAATGTCGTATACCAAATCACCTCTGGTTGTTTTATACAGGAACTGCATAGGCCGGGGATGCCTGACTTTTCGGACGCTGTCCAGTTTGACGTAAAGAGGAGCCTATAGAATCAGGGGGCGATCCAAAAACCAGCCCAAGCATGATGAATTCTTCGGTTACATCATGCACTCTGCCCATCGGCAAATCCCATTCTCACCCCACAAAAAGTCGCATAAGTGTTTTGTGCCGCCGGCGGTGCTAGGCTCCGGTCGAATTCACCATCCAGGGAAATGGAAATGAGCTTTGACTGGCACGCAGGACCAATCACCCGGTCCACTCTCCTCGACAAGAACTACCGCAACACTCAGAAGGTCCGGCAGTTTCTGGTGAACGAGTGTGGCAAAGCCTTCAAGTTTGATCGAGCCCTCATGGCGTGGATCAAAAGCGGCGCCCCGTCCAACATGGGCGACGTCGCAGACGAATGGATGCGAACGCGTCGGTGATCAAGACGTTCTTCCATTCGCCCCTGCACCACCCCGCAGGTGCATAGCCATGGTTGCCACAATCTTGCAGCCAGTATCCACCGCAGTACGCGCCGGCGATAGCTGAAACAACGGATGAGCCGTAAGGCGCGTATCAGCGCATCTCTTATAAAAAACAGAAGCGGATAAAGACTACTGCCTCCTTATATTTATCGAGAAATATAGAAAATTTCGTTCAGCGTGCCAGCCATTAAAATAAAAAGTGAAACTTTCCCACATCACCACATAAGAAATAAATTGTAACAAAGACCCCTTGAAATATTCTAAACACTAAGAAACCAATATTTACCGAGCCAAAACGAGAAATCCAACTTTTTATAGCTGGATGGAAACCCAGTTCATTAAAACCGTACCCAGTGGTAACGTATGCTTTCGCAATGCTCAGTACTAGAAAAAACATGAGCAAACTTGTTGGTTGAATAAAGGATTAACAAATGACTATCGAGCGAGAGATTTTCTCGGCCCTTATCGCACAAAACGCATTTCAAGGTGAAAAACCGAGCGTGCAAAGCTACGCCCAGCTCGCCGTCGACAAGGGGTTTAGAGCGCTTTCGTCAAAGCAACAGGCAGTGGTAAGCCCGTTCCTGCAAAAAAAATGCGAGGGCGTGAAAAATCCAAATGAAAAACATAACAACTGCCAAAATACTATAGGCGGTCGTGATTTGGTTACAGCGCTTGAGAAAGCCGAAAATTATAAAGAGTGGCGCTGCGAAAGCTGCCGCAATGAAGCTGTACATCAATAAAACGACCGAGCTAGAGCAATAGTCTAAAACCCTATAGAAACAGCCAAAAAAATTAGTATTGCGCTCGCCACAATTTATCGTTATTGCAGCAGGCCACCCCAGGCCTGCTCGCAGCGTTTTCTTTTCTTTATGCCTGATCAGTTTAAAACTGAAGTGCCAAAAGATGGGCTGGATTGATTGCCGGCACCACACTACCCTGCCAGCGGCCTAGCCTGGCATTCTTTTCAGTTTACTTGTTGGCACCCAACCAGCCTCAGAACTTCCCTGCTTACGGCACCATGTCCACTCGTTCAGGTGGTTCTGGCCGAACAAGATATCGCCCGGATCAACGCTGAGCTCGACAGAGGAATAGTCTGCAATCGCTCTTGCGCTGTTTTCATCGATGCGTTCGAACACCTGCGCTGGAACCCATCCACTCTGCTGAGCTTCGGTGGAGCAAAAATACCAACCCGGCCAACCCTCTGGCCCACTGTACTCGCCACCGACCACCAGAAGTGCTCCCTGCCTAAAGGAAATCGGCTCTGGGAGTTCCGGTCTATGACATTCAATAACGAGAAGCTTCAACGGTCTGATCCTTCAGTGGGTAGTGGTTTGTAGATAATACCAGCGCCTCCATGGCTCCAAAAATCATCCGTGCCGACAACCAATTTCCGATGACCTTGCGAATAGAAGTCTCTTGGTTCGTTTTCAGCAGTATCTCGGCGCAGCTTGGGTCTCCGTCCTCTGGATCATGCTTCCAGTCCAGAAGTCGATCGACTGCCGCGCTATCCCAGCTACTGATGGAATTTAGGCAGCGAAATACGAGCAGTAACTCGTAGCTGCCTGTCCACCGGTTCCAGAACTGACCACTTATCCCCGAGCACCGTTACTACGCCAAATGCTGCCTGTCTGCCTTATCCAGCGTAACCATGGCTAGAAAATCGGATTCACCGATGATGCGAATCTCATGTCCCGCCTTTATGAGCTCCTCAGCTTTCAGGTGCTTGCTGCTCTTCTCTTTACCGGCAAGCCTGGTGAGATCCTGGTCACCGACAACGAGAATGGTGGTCTTCTTGGTCACTCCGTTGGAGGGCGCGCATCCCATGGCAGCAGCTAGATCCTGCGCCTTCTGTCGAGGCATTTGCATTGCACCGGTAAACACGATGCTTTCATCCGAGAGAGGCCCTGCTGTGTTCACTACCATCGCAGCCGCAGTGTTGATTGGCTGTCTATTGAGCGCGATCCAACCAGCAGGTGAGATACCGGTTTCTTCACATGCTCTCAGAAGAACCAGGCCAGCAGCCCTGGCATCTTCAATTGCGTTGTGATGTCGGGCGAGCGGAATACCAAGGTACTTGCAGACCGCGTTGAGCCTGTAACCGCCTGTGGCATACCTATCGGGCCACGCACGTCTAACCGCAAGCTGGATGTTCAGCCATTGGTTGCTCATGGGCACAAGATTGCGGGTGTCGCATGCCTGACTGAAAGCGGAGCGATCGAAATGGCCGTAACTGGCGATCAGGTTGTCAGCGGCCAGAGACCTAACGGTTTCGAGCACAGTCTGGAAGGGAGGTTGCCCTGCTATCATCCCTGAGGTAATGCCGTGGATCCGCGTGTTGAACTCGAAAAAATCATCTTCGGGATCAACTAGGCTATCCCACTCGTTGGTTATCTGGCCATCGACGAATTCCACAACGCCGATTTGGCAGATGGAGCCAAACCAAGAATTCGCGGTTTCGACATCTATGGAGACGAAGCGGTTAGAAGACATAGCCATCCTTGGTCAGGCAAAGGCTAAACGCTACTACTCCGCTGAGAAAATCACCAGAGGCCGCTTTTCACCTACTTGCTCAATTCCGATGAACTGCTCACCGATGAAAATACGAGTCATCGGCCAGCAACGCTGATCAAGCGCACAGTCACGCGAGATGGACCAGCCAGGCCAGGGGAGCTGCGAAACCAACCCGATGAAAGCTTTTTACGAAGGAGTTGCGGAACACCTGGCCTTTTCAGTGTCAATCTTTCCGCCCCAAAAAACGCAAAAAGCCCAGAATAATCAGGGCTTTGAATTTGGCGGAAGCGTAGATATTCGAACTCTAGGATAGTTGCCCATCGACGGTTTTTAAGTCCATAATATTTTCTTTTTAAAACAGATAGTTACGTGATTTTTTGTTCCGCAATTTACCTAATCTTGATTGCCCGAACCCCTGATGCTGCAAGGGTCGGCTTTTCGATTGCGGAACTGATTTGAGCCCCTGAGAGCACCAGGCTTCAGTGAATAACTGGTTCTTCTCCCACGAGAGCTCGACGTTGATAAAGCTGCAAAGCTTCAAACATCGACTCAGCCCGAATACGAAGCTGCTCAACCTCATTGGGAGCGCTCACACCTTTCGCAGCTTCATAGCGTCGCAAAGCCTCAAAGGCTTGAGCCATCAATGCCTCCCCCTGCACCATCCGTTCACGCAACGTTTTCGCATCGATCATCGTCTTCCTTAACGCCTCCCGGTGGGATTTCTCTCCAGCATAGGCCACTGTGGATAGGACAATGGAACAGGGTGAATCGCCCCTGACACTCTAGACGCTCTCTAAGCTCTTCTCCCCCCCCCCCGAAAATCATCAGGTAGATGACGATCAACACCTGAATCGATCGTAATGTCCAAAAAGCCACCCTAAACAACAGCATAATCAGCACAAGCTTCTTCATGGGACCTCCAGCACAGCATGACGGAGAGCAACCTCTTAGCTCTCCTATACGTACTGGTAAGCCGACATTCTCTTGGTCTCTGCAAATCGGCATAAAAGCGATGAATGGCCAAAGCTCATACGTCAAGTATGATTTGGAATTTCCATTGACCCAACCTCAGCGACTACGAATCATTCGCATAAAATACGGTATTACATCCCCTCCCTTCCTCTTCTAGCCTATTGGCCAGACGACGTGCATAGGGTTATATTCAGGGGTTGTTAGATACACATATCAAAATACTTTAATACAGGGATGAAACAATGATAGGTTCATTGTGGAACAAGTGGGATCTGCATTTACACTCACCACTAACCAACTTGAATAACAATTATAAGAATGCAAGCATCGATGATTTTGTACAAAAAATCAAAGCGGAAAACCTATCACTAATAGGAATTACAAATTATTTCTACTTCAAAGAAAACGAACTAGAAATAATTAGAGAGAGCATCAAAAGAGCCGAAATCCATACAACCGTCCTGGGAAATATCGAATTAAGAATTAACCAGCCAAACAAAGATGGAGAATGGATCAACATACACTTAATTTTTGCCGAACACATCACAACGAAAACCATAAACGATTTACTCTCAAAACTATCTGTCACCAACACAACTCTCGACAGCAAAGCAATTTGGTGCTCAGAAGATTCATTCTTATCTAGCCAAGTGGACGCTGGTCAAATAGTGGTTGACCCTCAAACCGTGATCCAACATTTAGAAAGCAACCTCACCGTTGGCAAGGATTACATAATCGCTATGTGTCCGAACGGATATGGTGGCTTCCAACCCGATAGAAAGGAAGGCCGATCTGTTGCGGTTGCTCTTGAGATAGATAAATTTAGCCATATAATATTCGGCCGCCCCAGAGATCGAAGTTTCTTTTTAACTACTTCACGCTTCCCAAATGCCCCCGCCAAGCCCGTATTTACATGCTCTGATGCCCATGCAATGGACCAGCTTGGCGAAAAATACACTTGGGTGAAAGCGAAGCCAAATTTTCAAGGTCTGCGCCAAGCGATATATGAACCAGCTGACAGAGTTCAACAGTCAGATGAATTCACTGAGAGAACTTTCATAAAGCCTTATTTCAGCAAAGTTTCTATTGAAGGTAAAATTTTCTCAGACGGCGAGATCAGTTTTACAGAACAGACTATTCCGCTAAACCCAAACATGGTGGCAATCATTGGCGGACGAGGAACCGGCAAGAGCCTACTTCTTGATGCGATATTTTCTAGACTAGGCAATTGTCAAGGAACTGATCGAGTCAGAAACGTTAAAGTAGAGAAACTATCTATTACTCTAAACCAAGGTGGAACCCAAGGCACTGAAATCGAATTTGACGAACTATCAGAAGATTCATATTCATACCTTCATGTTTCACAAGGAAACATACACAACTTCAGCAAAGACCCAACAGTTCTGAGTGACGAAATCAAGAAGATGCTTGGCATAAGATTTGTACCTTATGACCCAATTGCTTCACAAGAGCTAACACAAAACCTTGGTGGCTATCGAGCTTTTGTCGAGTATTGGAAAGAAAAAGACCCTAGCGGCGCACAGACGAATACACCAAAGTATCAAAATAGTATTATAGAAAAGAACACTCAGCTCATTAGCACCTTAACCAACCCACAAAATCACGAGTTAATCCAGCGGTACCAGACAAACTCCAGCACGATCAATGAAAACAAGGCCTTCACTGGTAGATCTCTAGAAATACTATCTGAAATAACGCGCTCAATCGAGCAACTCAACTCGCGAATAACAGAATACAACGGGTATCGTGATTCGCTCACAAAGCTACCACATATTGTAGTTGATGAAATCATCCAAGGTATCAACCTCAATAATGGCATAGCTGAAGCCAAGATATTAGAGCTTGGCAGAGACAATGACAGCATACGCGCCGAGTTTGCAAAGCAAGGTATAAACCAAGATATATCATCACTACTACACAAAGTCGCTGACTATCAATTCGCGATTGACCAAGCAAAGCGTAAGATCACTGAGATCGATTCTAAAACAAAAGAGTACCATAGCTACGTAGCAAGAAGGGGGGAACTCGCCGGAAAATATAATTCCTACATTGAGAATACCCGCCTCGAGGTTGACAGTGCCTTTGGAAAACTGCAACAGCACAACCCTGAATGGAATACCGAACAAAACGAACTTGTACAACACATCATCAGGGACATCAATATAATTGGTACAACTATTTTCGATACTGCTGAATTCTATTCAGGGCTTGAGCGCTGCATTAATAGGGGAAAATTCAGAAGCTCTGGAGACAAAACATCTCTAGAAAAATTGGTTTCGACTTTCTGCGTAAACAACAAAGAAGACTTTTTCAGGCTACTTTCCGGCCAAAAAATAATAAACATAGAAGGCACCCTAACTTCAGCCGAGGAATTTTTTTGGAAAGATGAATATTTCAACCAAGGAGGAAGATACGAATTAATCAACTACTTATTCTCACCAACCAGCATTAAAAATTATCTTTATGTAAATGCCGACTTCACATACAAAGGCAAACCAGTCAACAAACTTTCCGTTGGTCAGAGAGGCACTTTTTACGTATGCCTTAAACTAGCAACCGATCCATTTGGCAGCCCCTTTATATTCGACCAACCAGAAGACGACCTTGACAACGAATTTATCGTAAACCAATTAGTCCCACTATTTAATACAATAAAAAAATATCGCCAAGTCGTAATTGTTACTCACAATGCCAACTTAGTAGTCAACTCGGACGCAGAGCAAGTAATTGTCGCAGACAACGACGGAGATTTAATATCCTACTCTGCCGGTGCTTTGGAGGATGGTGACGTTCGGACAGGCTCAGGGGTCCGATCGAAAATATGTTCTATTCTTGAAGGCGGCCACTTAGCATTTGAGAAAAGAGAGCGCAAATACGGAATATAGAGTGCCAAATAACACAAGGCCTCGAAGCCCAAACTATACGAGCCTCGAGGCCTAGCTTCATAAATGCGCGCACCATCGATGATTAGCTTTTGCAGGACGCATCTATCCCTTTGTATTTCGTTCTAATTACAACTCACTCGCCAGAGCTGATCAAGCCGAGTAGTGTAACTCTGACTCATCATATCGCGGCGCACCCCCCAATCAGGATCCACCGGTACGCTGGCAGATCGAAGCGATCCCCTACCCCATCGTTCGTTGATCTGATCAAGGACTGCCATCACTCGACTTGCCTCAGCGGGCTGGGCCGCAGCGAACAGGTCGTCTGTATACTGGTCGCGCTGACTAAGATTCATCAGTAAGACTTCAGCCTTGCTGTATTGAACCCAGGACGGAACACGCGATCCAGCGCACCGACGGCAGCCTTCGTCAGCAACCGCACATCGTCAGTTGGATATGGCAACTCGACCAGCACCCCGTTGGCGTACTTGGCTTCTTCAGGATTGAACATACCGGTGCGGATACTGACGCGCAGTTTCTTGCACACAGAACCCTGGGCGCGCAGCTTTTCCGAGGCGCGCATCATGTAGGTGGCCACCGCCTCCTTAATCGGCGCCAACTCCTGCAGGCGCTTGCCGAACATCCGGCTACAGCAGATCTCCTGCTTCGGTGGATCCGGCTCATCCAGTTCCAGGCAAGGGGTACCGGCCAGCTCACGAGCGGTTTTCTCGACTACCACGCTGAACTTCTTGCGCAGCATCCAGGGATCAGCCTTGGCTAAGTCCATCGCCGTCTTGATTCCCATGCCTTCAAAGTGCGCGCTCATCCGCCGACCGACTCCCCACACTTCGGATACTGCCGTGTTACGCAGCACCCAGTCGCGCTTGAATGGGTCGCAGATGTTGACCACCCCAAAGATACGACGCTAGTAAGTCTTGTGACTCAGTTTCAGTTCAAAGATATTCGCCCGAAAGCCGCGAGCGAGATAGGTGATCTAGGTCATGCAAGTAGGCTTCTAGGCCATACAGACAAACGCATCACCGCAATGGTATATCGTAGAATAGGGGAAACTGTATTACCCACTCGATAAACTTCTACGATTTTAAAAATCGAGCGCCATATTAGCCCTGATCTCCACCTTCAGTTTTCCTAGGAGAAAAACCTGCATTACTAGTTAAGTCTCGCAACGTACCAGCGCGGCGCTCCTCATGTTCTGATCTCGATATCACAACATCTGCCGGGACGAGTGACAATACTACGGTCCACAATTGCCACAGCGTCAAAATGGCGAGCGAACCATATGATAAAGAACGCATAATCTCAACATGCGAAACTAAAAAGTCAAACCGTTTCAGCAGCGGAGCAATGATACCAATCAACAACACTAAACAAAGTATTGCAGTTGAATGAACAATCGGCGTGAGAAGCCGAGACATCCCTCCACCATTACTCGGCTTGGGGGTGGTAGCTTTGCGAAAGGAGAGTTTTAATCGATCCGGATAGATGATAGCCAACCAAGCCCCGACTACAGCAAAGATAATAGAGGCTGTAGCTCGCAGAGCTTCAAACAAAGGCCACTGGTCTTTGAAAGGCACTCCACTACCTTGCCAGAATGCAAGCACAACTATGGCAAGGGAGAGGACAAGAGCGACAGCCTTAATAATCACCTTCAGTCACCTCATAAGGTTAAGTATATCTACCCGCTGGGCACGAAGCGCTCGAAGCAGCGATTCTGGATTGACAACTTCTAGGTTGGTACGTTCAATATCAAAGCTGAAACTGCTACGAGCGATCGCGTGACTCAGCCAATGCGGAGAGCTCTGACCACTAAGAACAAACCCGTAGTCATCCCATTCAGTTTCATGATCTTCGGTCCAAGCCTCGATGATATCTTGAACCTCGTCGCGATCCATTCGCGCCTTCACTTCATATTTGAAGTTCACTTCATCAGGAAGGTTCTGCGCATAGCGAAGTGTCGCCATCCTGTACGCTTTTTGCCAAAAAGCTAACTCTTCGGGACGGTTTAGCTGTAGGCTTGTCTTCCTAATAACCTTACGGATCAAGTGCGCACTATCAAGGAGCAGATTATGCTCTCCAGCTTTTTTCAATATCTGCGTCCGAAATCTTGGATATACATCGTTTCGTACAGGATCGTTCACTCCGCGACGGTAACCAAGTATTTGCAAGTCCGCATCAGCATCCGGGTCAGTAAACACCACCGATGTTGAATAATGCCCAAGGTACGCCTCCATGTATTCCTGCATAGGTTTTTGCCCCGTGATTAGGTGCTGAAACCGAATACTGGCGAATGCACCTTCTTCTGGAACAAACCAAAAATACGTGGCGAACCCAGGGATCCCTCCCTCAGGAATATCATTCATGACAACTTGCGCATTACCCACTGCCGAGTTACCCATCGCAGCTGCAACCTTCCCCTGGGTAGCCGGCGTTTGATTCCACATGGTGACCAGCCAATCCTGCCGGTCTGCAGTGATGTCCATCAAATAGACCGGCAGGAAATCCGATCCTTCAGCAGGCTCAAAGGTCTTAGTCACAGCGAGGCTCTTGCCTTGACTCCACCCTGACAACTCCTGGAGCAATGTGGCCGAGCTACCAAATTCTGGGTGTTCAGTTTCACCCCGCTTATAAAAGCCGGTTTGATTAATTTTGTAAAAGGTGATCTGTGCCTGCTCTAACGCCACTGCGCCGCTCCTGTGCTCAGCAAAATGATAACTACATCGGCAATCCCAAGGAGGATACGCCTGAGGGCATCATGGCATCAAAGTGCCGTCAAAAGGAGCTCTATATCACCCGCGAACGGACAGCCCTGAAGGTACGTAATTGGAGCGAAGCGGAAATGATCCGAAAAATGCGGAAACGAGCAAGCGCCCAGCTAGGTTGAAACGGGTATCTCTGAGAACGCAAAAAGCCCTGAATAATCAGGGCTTTGAATTTGGCGGAAGCGTAGAGATTCGAACTCTAGGATAGTTGCCCATCGACGGTTTTCAAGACCGTTGCCTTAAACCACTCGGCCACGCTTCCTCGTATTGCGGGCGCCATAATACCGAAATGAAACAAGCTGTCAAACTCTCTGTGTAGCTGGTTGCCATCGCTCTGTTATGATCTTTGCATCTGAACGTTTCAAACCCACAGGAGTGTCGCCATGCGCGAACAGGATTACGCCGTCAATCACGGCCAGCAGGTCGAGCAGCAGGAGGTCAGCCGAGTCCTGCGCAATACGTACGGGCTGTTGGCTATCACCCTCGCCTTCAGTGGTCTCATGGCCTTTATTGCGCAGCAGATGCGCGTTGGCTACCCGAACATTTTCGTGGTGCTGATCGGCTTCTATGGCCTGTTCTTCCTCACCAACAAGCTGCGTGACTCGGCGTGGGGCCTGGTGTCTACCTTCGCCCTTACCGGTTTCATGGGCTTTATCCTCGGCCCTATCCTCAACCGTTACCTGGGCATGGCCGGTGGCGCCGAGGTTGTCAGTTCGGCCTTCGCCATGACCGCGCTGGTGTTCGGTGGTCTGTCGGCCTATGTACTGATCACCCGTAAGGACATGAGCTTCCTCGGTGGTTTCATCACCGCAGGTTTCTTCGTGCTGATGGGTGCTGTGCTGGCTAGCCTGTTCTTCCAGATCAGCGGCCTGCAACTGGCAATCAGCGCTGGCTTCGTGTTGTTCTCGTCGGTCTGCATCCTGTTCCAGACCAGCGCGATCATTCACGGTGGCGAGCGTAACTACATCATGGCCACGATCAGCTTGTATGTTTCTATCTACAACCTGTTCGTCAGCCTGCTGCAACTGTTCGGCCTGATGGGTCGCGACGACTGATCATAAGCTAGGCAGTTTGTAGGAAAGCCCGCTTCGGCGGGCTTTTTTGTGCCAGCTATTACTACCCCAAATGCCCATAGCCCCGTAGAATGCGCTCCTTTTTTCTTCCGGGGCAGCACTCCCATGAGTTCAATCGAGCAAGGACCCGGCGCACCCGCGCAGGCCAATGAACTGGTCCTCGGCCTTGAGGACAAGCCGCGGCCGCTGATTGCCATGCTGGCAGCACTGCAGCATTTGCTGGCGATCATCGTGCCGATCGTGACCCCCGGCTTGCTGATTTGCCAGGCGCTGGGCGTGTCGGCACGCGACACTAACTTGATTGTGTCGATGTCGCTGGTGATCTCGGGTATCGCCACCTTTGTGCAGTGCCGTCGTTTTGGGCCGTTTGGTGCCGGATTGCTGATTGTCCAGGGCACCAGTTTCAACTTTGTCGGGCCATTGATCGCCGGGGGCGCGCTGATGGTCAAGCAAGGTACGCCGGTGGAAGCCGTGATGGCGGCGATTTTCGGTGTGGTGATTGCCGGTTCGTTCGTTGAAATGGGCATTTCGCGCATCCTGCCTTTCGTTAAACGCCTGATCACGCCGCTGGTGACCGGCATTGTGGTGCTGATGATCGGCCTGACCTTGATCAAGGTCGGCCTGATCAGCATGGGCGGTGGCTTTGCGGCAATGGGCAACGGCACCTTCGCCAACGGCGAAAACCTGCTGCTGTCGGGCGTGGTGTTGGCGATTATCGTGGTGCTCAACCGTATTCCAGTAGTGTGGATGCGCAGTTGCGCCATTGTCATTGCCTTGGCCGTTGGCTATGCCCTGGCCGGTTATCTCGGTCGCCTGGATTTCACCGGCATGCATGAAGCCGAGCTGTTCCAGGTGCCCGTGCCACTGCACTTTGGCCTGGGTTTCTCTTGGGCGCTGTTCATTCCGATGCTGGTGATTTACCTGGTGACCTCCCTGGAAGCCATTGGTGACGTGACTGCGACCAGCAAGGTTTCGCGCCAGCCGGTCGAAGGGCCGCTGTGGATGCAACGGATCAAGGGCGGCGTTCTGGTCAATGGTGCCAACTCGTTGCTGGCCGGGGTGTTCAACACCTTCCCAAGTTCGGTATTTGCCCAGAACAACGGCGTTATCCAACTGACCGGTATTGCCAGTCGCCATATCGGCGTGTGGATCGCAGCCATGCTGGTCATTCTTGGCCTGTTCCCAAGTGTTGCCGGGGTGATTCAGGCAGTGCCGGAGCCAGTACTGGGTGGCGCTGCGATGGTGATGTTCGGTGCAGTGGCTGCATCGGGGATCAACATTCTCGCAAGCATCAGCCTGGACCGCCGTGCACTGCTGATTATTGCAGTGTCGCTGGCGTTGGGCCTGGGCGTGGCGCAGGTGCCGGAGTTTCTTGCGCACATGCCGTCGGCGCTGCGCAATGTGCTGGAGTCGGGGGTCGCTACCGGGGGGATTTGTGCACTGGTACTGAACTGGTTCCTGCCAGAGCATAAAGAGAAGGCTTGAGCGAAGGGGGGCGGGCCGTCGCAGGGCAAGCCCGCTCCCTCGATTTGCTTTATGATTGGCGCAGTTTTGCTGAATGAGCCTTCCATGAAGTTCGCCATTGCGGTTTTTTCCCCGGCCCATGCGCCCTCCTCACGCCGCGCCCTGCGCTTTGCTCAGGCGGCACTGGCCAGCGGCCACGAAATTGTCCGGCTGTTTTTTTATCAAGACGGCGTGCACTGCGCCTCGGGCAATATCGTCAGCCCTCAAGATGAGCTGGATGTCGCCGCCCAATGGCGATCCTTTATCAGTGAGCACCACCTCGATGCCGTGGTGTGTATTGCCGCGGCGTTGCGCCGTGGCGTACTCAATGACGAGGAAGCCCAACGCTACCAGCGCACCGCGGTAAACCTGCCGGCACCCTGGGAGCTGTCTGGTCTTGGCCAACTGCATGAAGGTGCGCAACTGGCTGACCGCTTGCTCTGTTTTGGAGGCGACTGAGATGCCCAAGTCGTTACTTCTGATAAGCCGCAAGGCACCTTGGGCCGGTCTGTCCGCCCGCGAAACACTAGATATCGCCCTGGCCGGTGGGGCCTTCGATCTGCCCCTGGGCATGCTGTTTCTCGATGACGGGGTGTTTCAGCTCGCGCCTGGTCAGCAGCCCGCCCAACTGCAACAGAAGAACCTCGCCGCTAACTTGCAGGCCTTGCCGATGTTTGGTGTCGACGAGCTTTTTGTTGCCCGCAGCAGCCTGCAGGAGCGTGGCTTGACGGCAGAGAACCTCAGCCTGCCGGTGCAGGTGCTGGATGACGCCGAACTGGCTGCATTGATTGACCGTTTCGACCAGGTGGTAACCCTCTGATGAGCACCTTGCACGTAATTTCCCATTCGCCCTTCGGTGACAATCGCTTGAGCAGTTGCTTGCGCCTGCTCGGTAGCAAGGATGGCCTGTTGCTGTGCGGCGATGCCGTGTATGCCCTGCAAGCCGCAAGCGCGCCACTGGCCAGCCTGCACGCGAGCAATCTGCAAGGCCGCCTGTTCGCCCTCGAGGAAGACCTGCAAGCCCGCGCCATCAACACCGACGACGGCGTTCAGGCCATCGACTACCCGGCGTTCGTTGCACTTTCGCTGGACTACGACAAGGTCAACACCTGGCTATGAGCACCCTCACTGTAGGCGCGCGCAACATCGCCCTGGACAAGGACGGTTATCTGCTTGAGCTCAGCGATTGGTCCGAGGAGGTTGCCAACGCCCTCGCCGCCCGCGAGCAATTGGAGCTGACCGAGGAGCACTGGGAAGTGCTGACAGTACTGCGAGCATTTTACCAGGAGTTCGAGTTGTCGCCGGCCACGCGCCCGCTGATCAAGTACACGGCACTCAAACTGGGGCCGGAGAAAGGCAACAGCATGCACCTGAACCGCCTGTTCAAAGGCACTCCCGCCAAACTCGCCGCAAAACTTGCGGGCCTGCCAAAGCCGACCAATTGCATATGACCGACCCTCGCCCGCTGATCACCGAAACCCCGTCCGAACATCCCTTTGCCCAGTTTGTACGCATCCTTGGCAAGGGCAAGCGTGGCGCCCGCGGCCTGACCCGGGAGGAAGCCCGTGAGGCCATGGGCATGCTGCTCGACGGCGAGGTCGAGGAAGCGCAACTGGGCGCCTTTCTGATGCTGCTGCGACACAAGGAAGAAAGCCCTGAGGAGTTGGCCGGCTTCACTGAAGCGCTGCGTCAGCGCCTGCATGCACCAGCGATCCAGGTAGACCTGGACTGGCCCAGTTATGCCGGGAAAAAGCGCCACCTGCCCTGGTACCTGCTGGCGGCCAAATGCCTGGCCGCCAATGGCGTGCGCATTCTCCTGCATGGAGGTGGCGCACACACCGCCGGACGCCTGTACACCGAACAAGTGCTGGAGGTGTTGCAGATCCCCCTGTGTCGCGACTGGCAGGCGGTGGCCAAGGCGCTCGACAACCAACAATTGGCATTTATTCCGCTGCAGGACTGGGCGCCACGCCTGCAACGAATGATCGACCTGCGCAACACCTTGGGCCTGCGCTCGCCTATCCATTCCCTGGCCCGGGTGCTCAACCCTCTGGGCGCACGCTGCGGCCTGCAGAGCATCTTCCATCCGGGCTATCAGGCGGTACACCGCGAAGCCAGTCGTCTGCTTGGCGATACCGCTATTGTGGTCAAGGGTGACGGTGGCGAGATCGAGATCAACCCCGACACCACCAGCCATCTTTACGGCACTGCAGCGGGCGTGGATTGGGATGAGGAATGGCCTGCCCTGGCTGCCCAACGGCATGTAAAACCAGCGAACCTGGAGCCTGAGCAATTACTCTCGGTATGGCGTGGCGACACACAGAACAGCTATGGTGAACTGGCTGTAGTAGCGACCATGGCCCTGGCTTTGCGTGGCCTTGGCCAGTCGCGTGAAGACGCCTTCGCTCAAGCCCAACGCTACTGGGACAAGCGCAACTGATCGAACAAGCCGATTAAACCGGCCCGGTCTTTGCGCTATTCGTTCGAACTCAGCTCCGTACACTGGGCTCTATATCAGAATGAATCGCCAAGGAGTCAAGCATGGGCCTTTTGATCGATGGACGCTGGCATGACCAGTGGTATGAAAGCAGCAAAGATGGCGCCTTCCAGCGTGAAAGCGCGCAGCGCCGCAATCAACTACCGGCCGCCGAAGCCGGGCGCTATCATCTGTACGTGTCGCTGGCCTGCCCTTGGGCGCACCGCACCCTGATCTTTCGCAAGCTTAAAGGCCTGGAAAGTCTCATTGATGTGTCAGTAGTCAGCTGGCTGATGGGCGAGAACGGCTGGACGTTCGATCAGAGCAAGGGCTCTACCGGCGACAAGCTCGAGCACCTGCAATTTCTCCATCAGCGTTATACCCGCGACGATCCACATTACAGCGGCCGGGTTACCGTGCCGGTGCTGTGGGACAAGCAGGAACAGCGCATCGTCAACAATGAGTCGGCAGAGATCATCCGCATTTTCAACCATGCCTTCGATGGCCTGACCGGCAATCGCCTGGACCTCTACCCCGAGCCGCTGCAAAAAGAGATAGATGCCCTCAACGAGCGCATCTATCCGGCGGTCAACAACGGTGTGTATCGAGCAGGCTTCGCCACCTCGCAAGAGGCGTATGAACAGGCTTTCGATCAATTGTTTGCGGAACTGGACTGCCTGGATCAACGCCTTGGCGAACGCCGTTATTTAACCGGCGAGTACCTGACTGAAGCCGATTGGCGACTGTTCACCACATTGATTCGTTTTGATGCGGTGTACCACGGGCACTTCAAGTGCAACCTGCGGCGCCTCGCCGACTACCCAAACCTGTCGAATTGGCTACGAGAGTTGTATCAGTGGCCGGGGGTGGCGCAGACGGTGAATTTCGAGCATATCCAGAAGCATTACTACATGAGCCACAAGACCATCAACCCGAATGGTATTGTGCCTAAAGGCCCATTGCAGGACTTTACCCAGCAGCATGATCGGCAACGGTTGGCGGGGCGAGGTATCTGGACCAACGATTAATGCTGTGATTGGTGATCACGGGGCAATCCCGCGCCTACAGAGGTGAGTCTGTAGACGCGGGCTTGCCTCGCGATGCATTTCAGCCCTGGGAGCCTTCGAACCAGGCCAGCTTTTCACGCAACTGGACCACTTCCCCAACGATCACCAGGGTCGGCGCATGAACCTCATGCTCGGCGACCAGCGCCGGCAAATCAGCCAGTGTGCCGGTGAACACCCGCTGATTCGGCGTAGTGCCCTGCTGTACCAGCGCTGCGGGCGTGTCGGCAGCGCGACCATGGCGAATCAACTCGGCACAGATGGTCGGCAAACCAACCAGCCCCATGTAGAACACCAGGGTCTGAGCCGGTGCCACCAGATCATTCCAAGGCAGGTTACTGGTACCGTCCTTGAGATGGCCGGTAACGAACCGCACCGACTGGGCGTAATCACGATGAGTGAGCGGTATGCCAGCATACGCTGAGCAACCACTGGCGGCAGTGATACCCGGCACTACCTGGAAAGGAATGCCCTGCTCTGCCAGTTCTTCGATCTCTTCACCACCACGACCGAAGATGAACGGATCACCGCCCTTCAAACGCAATACCCGCTTGCCCTGACGAGCCAGGGTCACCAGCAGTTGGTTGATCTGATCCTGAGGCACAGTATGATCGGCGCGACGTTTACCGACGTAGATGCGCTCGGCATCACGGCGGCACAACTCGATGATCGCTGGAGCAACCAAACGATCGTAGAGCACCACGTCAGCCTGCTGCATCAAACGCAAGGCACGAAAGGTAAGCAAATCGGGATCACCCGGCCCTGCACCGACCAGATACACCTCACCCGGCGCCTGATAGCTGGCGCCGTCGATCTTGGCTTGCAGCAACCGCTCCGCTTCAGCACCCTGCCCGGCCAGTTGCCGCTCGGCGATAGGTCCCTGGAAAACATCTTCCCAAAAACCACGACGCTGATTGACGTCCGGATACAGGGCCTTGACCTTGTGACGAAAACGCGCGCCCAAACCGGCAAGCTCGCCATAGGCGGCCGGAATCCAGGTTTCCAGCTTGGCGCGGATCAACCGCGCCAACACCGGTGCATCACCGCCACTGGACACCGCCACCACAAGGGGCGAACGGTCGACAATCGCCGGGAAGATCACCGAGCACAAAGCAGGTGCATCAACCACGTTGACCGGCACACAGCGCTGGTGAGCATCGGCTGAAACCTGAGCGTTGAGCGCCTGGTCATCTGTTGCAGCAATGATCAACTGACAACCGTCAAGATCGCTCGACTGATAGCCACGGCTGAGGATTTCACCACCGCTGTGCCGGACAAGCTCGCTCAGTTGCGCTTCGATCTGGGGCGCAACCACGCGCAGTACCGCCCCGGCATCGGCCAGTAGACGCGACTTGCGCAGGGCAATCTCGCCTCCACCGACAACCAGCACACGGCTGCCGCGCAGTTTGTGGAACAGCGGCAGAAATTCCATTTAAGCAATGATCTCCAGGCCGCCCATGTACGGCTTGAGCACTTCAGGCACGCGGATCGAACCATCGGCCTGCTGGTAGTTCTCCAGCACCGCAACCAGGGTACGCCCAACCGCCAGACCCGAACCGTTCAGGGTATGGACCAACTCAGGCTTGCCGGTTTCCGGGTTGCGCCAGCGGGCCTGCATGCGACGCGCCTGGAAGTCACCACAGTTGGAGCACGAAGAGATCTCGCGGTATTTGTCCTGGCTCGGCACCCAGACTTCCAGGTCGTAAGTCTTGACCGCACTGAAACCCATGTCGCCGGTGCACAGCGCCAGAACGCGGTACGGCAGCTCCAGCGCCTGCAGCACGCGCTCGGCGTTGGCAGTCAGGCCTTCCAGCGCTTCCATGGATTTACCTGGCTCAACGATCTGGACCATCTCGACCTTGTCGAACTGGTGCTGGCGGATCATCCCGCGGGTGTCACGACCCGAAGCGCCGGCTTCACTGCGAAAGCATGGCGTGTGGGCGACAAACTTGACCGGCAACTGCTTGGCGTCGAGGATCTCGCCTGCGACGATGTTGGTCAGCGATACTTCAGCGGTCGGAATCAGGTAGAAGTCGGCTTCGCCTTCACGGCTGATCTTGAACAGGTCTTCTTCGAACTTCGGCAGTTGACCGGTGCCTTGCAGCGCCGGCGCCTGTACCAGGTACGGGGTGTAGGCTTCTTCGTAGCCGTGCTCGCTGGTGTGCAGGTTGATCATGAACTGCGCCAGGGCGCGGTGCAGGCGCGCAATTGGCCCGCGCAGCAAGGCGAATCTAGCACCCGAGAGCTTGGCTGCGGTTTCAAAGTCCAGGCCACCGCTCAGTTCACCCAGGGCGACGTGGTCCTTGATTTCGAAATCGAACTGGCGCGGGGTGCCCCAGCGACGCACCTCAACGTTGTGATCTTCATCGGCGCCGACCGGCACGCTTTCGTCCGGCAGGTTGGGAATGCCCAATACAATCGCGTCCAGCTCGGCCTGAATGCCGTCCAGTTCGGTTTTGCCACTGGCCAGCTCTTGGGCCATGCGTTCCACATCGGCCATCAGCGGCGCGATATCTTCGCCACGAGCCTTGGCCTGGCCAATGGATTTGGAACGGGTGTTACGCTCGGCCTGCAGTTGTTCGGTGCGGGTCTGCACCACCTTGCGGCGTTCTTCCAGTGCTTCGATGCGCGCGACATCCAGGCTGAAGCCACGGGAGGCCAGGCGGTCCGCCACTTCCTGAAGTTGGCCGCGTAACAGTTTGGAATCGAGCATATCGTTCTCTCGTTGGTTCAGAATTTGGTTAAAGACAGGCCGGCCCAGGTCGCGAGCAGCCCGCCAAATACGCTAAGCCCGGCATAACCGAAGGCCAGCGGCGCCTGCCCGCTTTCGAGCAGACGCACGGTATCCAGGGAAAAGGATGAAAATGTAGTCAAACCGCCAAGAAAGCCGACGATCAGGCCAGCACGCAGTTCGACCGGCACCATCGGGCGATGCAGAAACAACCCGTATAGCAGGCCGATCAGCAGACAGCCAATCAGATTGACCGCCAGCGTACCGAGATAGAAGTGGCGTGGCCAGTGGGCATTGACCCAATTGGACGTGGCAAATCGCAGCAAGGTCCCGGCGATACCCCCCGCGCTGACGGCGGCGATCACAGCAATCATGACTTTCTCCGTTGCCGTGGGCTGTTGCGATCAAGCTCAGCGAGGTGCTTGAGCTTCTCACCAATCTTCAATTCCAGGCCGCGCGGCACAGGCTGATAGTAAGGGCGCGGCTCGAGGTTATCCGGGAAGTAATCTTCCCCGGCTGCATAGGCATCCGGTTCATCATGGGCGTAACGGTACTCGTCGCCATAGCCCAGTTGTTTCATCAACTTGGTCGGCGCATTGCGCAAGTGTAGCGGCACTTCCAGCGAACCATGCTCACCCGCTTCACGCAGGGCAGTCTTGAAGCCCATGTAAACGGCATTGCTCTTCGGCGCACAGGCAAGGTAGGTGATGGCCTGGGCCACGGCCAGCTCACCCTCAGGGCTGCCGAGACGCTCTTGTACATCCCAGGCCGCCAGGCACAGGCTCAAGGCGCGGGGGTCGGCGTTGCCGATGTCTTCGCTGGCCATGCGCACGACACGACGCGCGATATAGAGCGGATCACAGCCACCGTCGAGCATTCGGGCAAACCAATACAGTGCGCCGTCGGGGTTGGAGCCGCGGACCGACTTGTGCAGCGCCGAGATCTGGTCGTAGAAGGCTTCGCCGCCCTTGTCGAAGCGACGGCGACTGTCACCCAGCAGGCTTTGCAGCAACTCCACACCGATTTCGCCGCCATCCTCCGCCAGATCGGAGGCGTTTTCGAGGAAGTTGAGCATGCGCCGACCATCACCATCGGCAGCAGCCATGAGCATCTGAAACGCTTCATCGCCGACGCGCAACTGGCGTTTGCCGAGGCCACGCTCCTCGCTCAGGGCGCGATTGACCAATTTGCGCAGGGCCGCTTCGTCGAGGCTCTTGAGCACATACACCCGCGCCCGCGACAACAACGCATTGTTGAGCTCGAACGAAGGGTTCTCAGTGGTGGCACCGATAAAAATCAGCGTGCCGTCTTCTACATACGGCAAGAAGGCATCTTGCTGGGACTTGTTGAAACGGTGCACTTCGTCAACGAACAGTATGGTGCGCCGCCCGTATTGCCCTGCCTGCTGCTTGGCGATTTCCACCGCATGGCGGATCTCCTTGACCCCCGCCAGCACCGCCGAAACGGTTTCGAAGTGGGCATCGCAGAACTGCGCCAGCAGCCGCGCCAGGGTGGTCTTGCCGACCCCGGGCGGGCCCCAGAAAATCATTGAGTGCAACGCTCCCTGCTCCAGCGCTTCGCGCAGCGGCTTGCCGCGGGCCAGCAAGTGCTCCTGGCCAACGTACTCGTCCAGGTTGGCCGGGCGCAGGCGCGCTGCCAGAGGCTGGGCTACGGGTTCGCTACGAAACAGGTCCATGGATGGCGTTACTACCTCTTATTCCGAAATGACGTCAGCGCCTTTCGGGATGTCGAACTTGAACTTGCCTGCCGCAATCGCCTCGTTGGCTTTGACGCCGGTGAACAGGATGTTGGTGCGCTGGCCGACGCTGTCGATCAGTTGCATATCATTGACCAGCCCCTTGCGGAACGAAAGGCGCAGGGAGTCAAACAGGGTGTCCTTGGTTTTCGGCTTGAGGGTGAAATCCATGACATCACCCTGCTCCTTGGAGGTGATATCGAAGCTCTGGCTGATCTTCGATACATCACCGGACAACAGCAGTGCAGGCGTTTCGGTCAGGCGCTGATCGAGCTTCTTGATCGTCGCCTGCTCCAGGTCCGGATCCCACAAGGTTACCGTCTTGCCGTCGGAGACTACGACTTGCTCCTGTGGCGCGTCAGTGTGCCAGTAAAACAGTCCTGGGCGCTGAACCGACATTTGCCCCGCCGTTTCCTGCAGGCTGGTGCCGCTGGCATCCAGGGTCAACTGCGAGAATCGAGCCTCGATAGTCCGGGATTTTTCCAGCAACTGGGTCAAGCGCGCCACATCCTGCTCACCAGCAAAAACCGACGCACTGGACACGGCCAAAGCGGAAACCAACATCATGCGAATCAGGCGCATGGCAATCCTCGTTGCAGTATGAATGGGCCTGTGGCCGTCGCTGGCCACAGGCTGAAAGGTCATCAGTCGCGAGACGGCCCGGGGGCAATCACTTCACGCGAGCCGTTGGTGTTCATGGCGGTTACGACACCGGCCATTTCCATCGACTCGATCATGCGCGCGGCGCGGTTGTAGCCAATCTTCAGCTTGCGCTGCACGGCGGAAATGGAAGCACGACGGCTTTCCAGCACGAATTGTACGGCTTCATCGTACAGGGCATCGGTTTCGGCATCATCGCCATCGCCACTACTACCACCGTCGAAGCCGCTACCGGCTTCTTCGACACCGTTGAGAATGTCGTCGTTGTAGTCTGGGGCGCCACGCAACTTCCAGGCCTCGACCACACGGTGAACCTCTTCGTCGGAAACGAAGGCGCCATGCACGCGAATCGGCAGGCTGGTGCCTGGCGGCATATAAAGCATGTCACCGTGACCGAGCAACTGCTCGGCACCGCCCTGGTCGATGATGGTCCGTGAGTCGATCTTGCTCGATACCTGGAACGCCATACGGGTCGGGATGTTGGCCTTGATCAGGCCGGTAATCACGTCTACCGAAGGCCGCTGCGTCGCAAGGATCAGGTGGATACCGGCAGCTCGGGCCTTCTGGGCGATACGTGCGATCAGCTCTTCAACCTTCTTGCCGACGATCATCATCATGTCGGCGAACTCGTCGACCACCACCACGATGGTCGGCAGGGTTTTCAGCAGCGGCGGCACGTCATCCATGCTCTCGCGCTTGAACATCGGGTCATAGATAGGCTCGCCCGCTTCCTCGGCATCTTTGACCTTGCGGTTGAAGCCCGCCAGGTTACGTACGCCCATCGCGGCCATCAGCTTGTAGCGCCGCTCCATCTCGGCCACGCTCCAGCGCAACGCATTGGCGGCGTCCTTCATGTCGGTAACCACCGGGCACAACAGATGTGGAATGCCTTCGTAGATCGACAATTCGAGCATTTTCGGGTCGATCATGATCAGCTTGGCGTCTTCCGGCCCCGACTTGAACAGGATCGACAGGATCATGGCGTTAACGCCCACCGACTTACCGGAACCGGTCGTACCGGCTACCAGCAGGTGCGGCATCTTGGCCAGATCGGTAATGACCGGCTTACCGCCAATGTCGTGGCCCAGAGCCATGGTGACCGGCGACTTGGCTTCGTCATACTGCGGCGACGACAGCACTTCGGAGAAACGCACGATCTGTCGGTCTTCGTTGGGAATCTCGATACCGACGGTGGTCTTGCCGGGAATTACTTCAACCACACGCACGCTGGTCACTGCCAGCGACCGCGCCAGGTCTTTTGCCAGGTTGGCGATCCGGCTGACTTTCACGCCTGCGGCCGGCTGGATTTCGTAGCGGGTAATCACGGGGCCTGGGTGAATGGAGTCCACCGAGACTTCCACGCCGAACTCCTTGAGCTTGATTTCCAGCAAATGCCCCACGCCGGCCAGGGATTCAGGCGAATAATTGACCTGTTTCTTCTCGGCAGGATCAAGAATCGAAATCGGCGGCAATGTGCCTTCAATGGCACTGTCGACGAACAGCGGCGCCTGCTTTTCCTTCTGCACGCGCTTGCTCGGCTCAGGCACCTTGGCAGGCGCGGGCATGATCACCGGCGCTGGCTGTTGCGCACGCTCGGCCACATGTTTGGTCAGGGCCTGGTCACGCTCGATGATACGTTCCTTGGCCTTGGCTTGCTCACGGCGGTCCGGGACCATTGGAGCGACCACATCATGAACCTGATCGTCGACTTCACGCAGTTGTGCAACCAGACGCTTGCGCTCGTTACGCGCCGCCCACCAGCGATTGGCGGCGCCCTGGAACAGTTCGAACAGATCGAGGGTGATCTTGCCGGTAACGTCCATGACCTTGAACCAGGACAGGTCGGTAAACACGGTCAGGCCAAACAGGAACAGGGCAATGAACATCAGGGTGCTGCCCTGTACGTTCAAGGCGTTCTTGGCCAGATCTCCCAGGCTTTCGCCCAAGGCACCGCCGGCCGAGGCAGGCAAACTGGCGGCAGAATGGAAGTGAATGTGCGCAAGGGCGGCGCCGGAAAGCACCAGAAACACCAGGCCGATCAAGCGCCAGGAGAACAGCCAGCCGCTCCACTGCCAAGGCTGATGGCGCTCACGGAAAATTTGCCAGGTTTTGATGGCCAGCAGCAACGGAAAGATATAGGCGAAATAGCCGAGCACCATGAACAGAACGTCGGCGAAATAGGCACCCGCGCGCCCGGCGGCATTCTGCACCTGATCGACATTGCTGGTATGACTGAAACCTGGATCGGCCTGATCGTAGGTCAGCAGCGCCATCAACAAGTACAGGCACAGCGCCCCAAAGGCGATCAGCGCACCTTCCTTGAGGCGGTAATGCAGCTGCTGACGCCAAAGCGGCACAGGCAAGGGCTTCGATGTTGCGGTGGATTTCTTCAAAACGCTTCTATTCCTGCGCTCAACGCGCGTCCAACAGTGATTGACCTATTTGAACAGTCAATAAACCACTACTTTTAACATTACTGCCCGTCTACCGCTATGGCGGCACGCTAGAAACAAGCGTAAACGGTGGCCAATTTCCTATATCGCAATTTGAGCACGCATTTTCTTTTGTGACAAAGGCTTATGCGTTGTTTTTGCACAGGTGTGACAACAAACGCCAAAGCAAGTTGCCATAAAGCCGCTGGTGACGACGCGACTTGCCCCGCAAGGTGCTTTCAGGCAATGCTGGACGCCCTCCCCTCCTCCATCTTTGGACCACGATGCTGACCTGGTTGAGCCGCGACTCCCTGACATTCCCCGCGCTGGACAAAGCCATGCGCGACCCTAACGGCCTACTCGCCGCTGGCGGGGATCTAAGCGCCGAGCGCCTGGTGCAAGCCTATCGTCACGGTTGCTTCCCCTGGTATCAGGACGGACAGCCAATCCTCTGGTGGTCACCGGACCCGCGTACAGTGCTGTTCCCCGACGAACTGCACGTATCGCGCTCGTTGCGCAAATTTATCCGCCAGGGCCACTACCAGGTAAGTTTCGATCAGGACTTCGCGGCGGTGATTGCCGCCTGCGCCGCGCCACGCGACTACGCAGACGGCACCTGGATCACCGACAGCATGCAGGCGGCCTACCTTAAACTGCACGACCAGGGTTTTGCCCACTCGGTGGAGGTGCGCCAGAACGGCGAACTGGTCGGCGGCCTGTATGGACTGGCCATGGGCCGCCTGTTTTTCGGCGAATCGATGTTCAGCCGCGCCGACAATGCATCCAAAGTTGGCTTCGTGACGCTGGTGGAACACCTTCAGCAAGCAGGGTTTATCCTGATCGATTGCCAGATGCCCACCGAACACCTGCACAGCCTGGGCGCCCGAGCCATTGCCCGAGCCACTTTCGCCGATTATCTGGAGCGCTACCTGGATCAACCCAATAGCGCCACCTGGGTTTGTTAGGCGAGTTTTCCCAGCTGGCATACACTTAAATCTAAAGCACCTCCCGAGGGGTTGATCATGACAGAGCTGGCGCGGTTGAAGTTTTATGCCACTCAACCCCATTCCTGCAGCTACCTGCCTGACGAACAAGCCACCACGCTGTTTCTCGACCCGAGCCAGCCGATGGATGTGAATGTCTACGCAGACCTGTCGGAAATGGGTTTCCGGCGTAGCGGCGATCACCTGTATCGCCCGCATTGCCAAAACTGCAACGCCTGCGTGCCGGCGCGAATCCCGGCTGCGCGATTTTTACCCAACCGCCAACAGAAGCGCATTCTCAAACGCAACGCCGACATCAGCGTCACCGCCGCTCGCCCAGCGTTCAAGGAAGAGTACTTCGAGCTGTACCGGCGCTACATCGAGCAACGTCACGCCGATGGCGACATGTACCCACCCAGCCGCGATCAGTTCGCGACCTTCCTGGTCCGCGACCTGCCATTTTCACGCTTTTACGAATTTCGCCTGCATGGCCGCCTGGTCGCCGTGGCAGTCACTGATTTGCTGCCCAACGGCCTCTCGGCGGTCTACACCTTCTACGAACCCGATGAAGAGCGCCGCAGCCTGGGTCGCTTCGCCATCCTCTGGCAAATCACCGAAGCACTGCGCCTCGACCTGGAAGCGGTTTACCTCGGATATTGGATCAAAAACTGCAAAAAGATGAACTACAAGACCCAGTATCGCCCTATCGAGCTACTGATCAATCAGCGCTGGGTGAGCCTAAACTGAAATCATTGGCTTGAAATCCATTTTTCGGGCACAATGCACGCCACTTTTTTAGCCTGGCGCAGTTGTGCACCGGGCCAATAACTGGATACCGAGGGCTTTACTGCATGTCGAAAGAAGACAGCTTCGAAATGGAAGGCACTGTCGTCGACACCCTGCCCAACACCATGTTCCGTGTGGAGTTGGAAAACGGGCACGTCGTTACCGCGCATATCTCCGGAAAAATGCGCAAGAACTACATTCGAATCCTGACCGGTGACAAGGTCCGCGTTGAACTGACGCCTTATGACCTGAGCAAAGGGCGCATCACCTACCGCGCCCGCTAAGCGACACCAACAAAAACGCCCGGCTATATGCCGGGCGTTTTTGTTCGCCCCAGAAATCCACTGGGAACGGGCTTGCGATGGGATCGTGCCTGTTCCGCGATAGCCATGTGCTTACACACCGCAATCGCGGACCAGGCCCGCCTCACTTAAGCCGTTATGCCATCTCCGCCGTGGTTTCGAAGTCGAATACCAGCTCACCCTCGCGAATGTCGATGTGCACCACACCGCCATGCTCGGCCAGTTCTCCGAACAGGATCTCTTCGGCCAATGGCCGTTTGATCTTGTCCTGAATCAGCCGCGCCATTGGCCGCGCGCCCATCTGCGCATCGTAGCCACCCGCAGCCAGCCAACTGCGCGCCGCATCACTTACCTCCAACAGAACACGCTTGTCTTCAAGCTGCGCCTGCAGTTCGGTAAGGAACTTGTCCACCACACTCTTGATCACTTCGTGGCTCAGGCGACCAAACTGGATAATGGTATCCAGGCGGTTACGGAACTCAGGCGTGAAACTCTTCTTGATTACTTCCATCGCGTCAGAAGAGTGATCCTGCTGCGTAAAGCCAATCGAGGCTCGTGCAGCCGTTTCAGCACCGGCGTTAGTGGTCATGATCACGATGACATTGCGAAAGTCCGCCTTGCGCCCGTTGTTGTCGGTCAGAGTACCGTGGTCCATTACCTGCAACAGCAGGTTGAAGACTTCCGGATGGGCTTTCTCGATTTCATCGAGCAACAGTACGCAATGAGGCTGCTTGGTAATGGCTTCGGTAAGCAGGCCACCCTGGTCGAAACCGACATAGCCTGGAGGCGCACCGATCAAACGCGACACGGTGTGACGCTCCATGTACTCGGACATGTCGAAACGCACCAACTCGACACCCAGCGCCTTGGCCAACTGGCGCGCTGCCTCGGTTTTACCTACACCGGTAGGCCCTGCGAACAGGAACGAGCCCACTGGCTTGTCAGGCGCTTTCAACCCGGCACGCGACAGCTTGATAGCGGTCGCCAGCGAATCGATCGCTGCATCCTGACCAAACACAGTCAACTTCAGGTCCCGCTCAAGGTTACGCAGAAGCTCTTTATCGGAACTGGTGACATGCTTTGGTGGAATACGCGCGATCTTCGCAACGATGTCCTCGACTTGCGGCACATCGATACGCTTGACGCGCATTTCCACCGGCTGCAGACGCTGGTAGGCGCCCGCCTCGTCGATGACGTCGATTGCCTTGTCGGGCATGTGCCGATCGTTGATGTAGCGTGCTGCTAGCTCGGCAGCGGCGCGCAGTGCCTCATCACTGTATTCGATATTGTGATGCGACTCGAAGCGCCCCTTCAGACCCCGCAGAATGCCTACGGTGTCTTCCACCGACGGCTCGCTGACATCGACTTTCTGGAAGCGTCGCGCCAACGCCCGGTCCTTCTCGAAAATGCCACGAAACTCCTGGAAGGTGGTCGAGCCGATGCAACGGATATCACCGGAAGACAACAACGGCTTCAGCAGGTTGGAAGCATCCATCACCCCACCGGAGGCCGCACCGGCACCAATGATGGTGTGGATCTCATCGATGAAGAGAATGGCCTGCGGCCGCTTGCGCAGTTCATTCAACAGCGCCTTGAAGCGCTTCTCGAAATCACCCCGGTATTTTGTACCGGCCAGCAAGGCGCCCAGATCAAGGGAATAGACCACGCTTTGTGCCAGCAGATCAGGCACTTGACCATCGACAATTCGCTTGGCCAGACCTTCGGCAATGGCGGTTTTGCCGACGCCGGCCTCACCGACCAGCAGAGGGTTGTTCTTGCGTCGACGTGCAAGGATCTGCGCTACCCGCTCGACTTCAAGTTCGCGTCCCACCAGCGGGTCGATACGACCTTGGCGAGCCTGCTCGTTGAGGTTGCTGGCATAGGCGTCCAGAGGGTTGCCTGACGACGAGGTTTCACCACCATCTTCGTCCTGCATGTCCTGCTCGCCTTCGGAGTGATCGCCATGCCCCGGCACCTTGGAGATGCCATGGGCGATGAAGTTGACCACATCGATACGCGCGACGCTCTGCTGCTTGAGCAGAAACACCGCCTGACTTTCCTGTTCACTGAAGATCGCTACCAGCACGTTGGCACCGGTGACTTCACGTTTGCCCGAGCTCTGGACATGGAAGACTGCGCGCTGCAGCACACGCTGGAAGCCCAAGGTTGGCTGGGTTTCGCGGTCCTCGTCATGCACGGGGATCAATGGCGTGGTGGAGTCGATGAACTCCTGCAGGTCATGTTTGAGTTTGTCGAGGTTCGCGCCGCAGGCGCGTAGAACGGTCGCGGCGGCCTCATTATCCAATAGCGCCAACAACAGGTGCTCGACAGTCATGAACTCATGACGTTTCGAGCGAGCCTCCTTGAAGGCCAGATTGAGGGTGACTTCGAGCTCGCGGTTTAACATAGCTTCACCTCATACCCAAGTGGTCGGCGATTAACCGTCCTTCTCGATTTCACAGAGTAGCGGATGCTGGCTTTCCCTAGCGTATTGATTGACCTGCATAGCCTTGGTCTCGGCAATGTCACGGGTAAACAATCCGCAAACTGCCCGTCCTTCTGTATGGACGGCCAGCATGACCTTGGTCGCCAGCTCACGATTCAGGTTAAAAAACACCTCGAGCACTTCGACGACGAAATCCATCGGCGTGTAGTCATCGTTGAACAAAATCACCTTGTACATTGGTGGTGCCTGCAGGGCCGGCTTGGCTTCCTGTACCGCCAGGCCAGAACCATCGTCCTCATGCGATTGCGGGCGATCCTGATTGAATGTTAGTCGAATCTGGCTATGTGCATGCATGGAAAGAATTTCATCATTTCGACAAGTTGGATTGTGGATTGACCGCACAGATGACGCGGGATTGCCGTCACCTCACCTTGACTATCGGCAAAACGGTGTTACAACCAATAAGAACCCACCGTGGTCGATAAAGATCCGCGCAGTCAACCAGAATTTTCGCAGGTTCATATGCGGATGGAGTGGATGATACTCCAGTGATGGAGTCCTTTGCAGAGGGATATGAGGATGGCAAGCGGTAAAGTCAAGTGGTTCAACAACGCCAAAGGCTATGGATTCATCAACGAAGAGGGGAAAAGCGACGATCTGTTCGCTCATTACTCAGCTATCGAGATGGATGGTTACAAAACCCTGAAAGCCGGACAGGCTGTCAGCTTTGACATCATCCAGGGGCCAAAGGGGTTGCACGCGGTGAAAATCACCGGACTCAAGGCAGCCATCACCGACCCTGCGCCAGCCTCGACCACTACCGTAATTGCCTGACCGCCACAGCACATAGAAAAAGCCGGCCCGTTCTTGCGAAGGGGCCGGCTTTTTATTGCCTTGCTTACATGTGCTTGATCATTGCCTCACCGAAACCGGAGCTGCTGACCAGCGTGGCGCCATCCATCAGGCGCTCGAAATCATAGGTTACGGTTTTGGCAGCAATAGCGCCGTTAGTGCCCTTGATGATCAGATCGGCAGCCTCAGTCCAGCCCAAGTGACGCAACATCATCTCGGCCGAGAGAATCACCGAACCCGGGTTGACCTGGTCCTTGCCGGCATACTTGGGCGCGGTACCGTGGGTGGCTTCGAACATTGCCACGGTGTCGGACAAGTTGGCGCCCGGCGCAATGCCGATACCGCCTACTTCTGCAGCCAGTGCGTCTGAAAGGTAGTCGCCGTTGAGGTTCAGGGTGGCGATGACATCGTATTCAGCCGGACGCAGCAGAATCTGCTGGAGCATGGCATCGGCAATCGCATCCTTGACGATGACGTCACGACCGGTTTTCGGGTTCTTGAACTTCATCCACGGGCCGCCATCCAGCAGCTCGGCGCCAAATTCGTTCTTGGCAACCTCATAGCCCCAGTCTTTGAAGGCTCCTTCGGTGAACTTCATGATATTGCCCTTGTGCACGATGGTCAGCGACTCGCGGTCGTTGTCCACTACGTATTGCAGGGCCTTGCGTACCAGGCGCTGGGTACCTTCCTTCGACACCGGCTTGATGCCGATACCGCAGTCCTGGTCGAAACGAATCTTGGTGACGCCCATTTCTTCCTTGAGGAACTTGATGACCTTATTCGCCTCGGGCGAACCGGCTTTCCATTCGATGCCGGCATAAATGTCTTCGGAGTTTTCGCGAAAGATCACCATGTCGACGTCACCCGGCTTTTTCACCGGGCTTGGCACACCCTGGAACCAGACCACAGGACGCAGGCAGACATACAGGTCCAGTTGCTGGCGCAGGGCCACGTTGAGAGATCGAATACCCCCGCCAACCGGCGTGGTCAGCGGCCCCTTGATGGAGACGACGTAATCCTTGACCGCATCCAGGGTTTCCTGTGGCAGCCAGGTATCCTGGTCATACACCTGGGTGGCCTTTTCACCGGCATAGACTTCCATCCAGGAAATCTTGCGCTTGCCCCCATAGGCTTTTTCTACAGCAGCATCGACCACTTTGATCATGACGGGACTGACGTCTACGCCAATGCCGTCGCCTTCGATGAACGGGATGATCGGATTATCAGGAACATTGAGAGAATGGTCCGCATTGACGGTGATTTTGTCGCCGACTGCCGGAACCTTGATTTTCTGGTATCCCATGCTGCACTCCGTTTTTTTTGGTGTGGTACGTCATCTGGATCCCCAGAGCGTACCCCAGTTGCACGGCAACGGGAACCATGGTGGCAAATGCACCATTTTGGGGCTGATGCGCCTACATCTTTGGTCTAAAAAAGCCGTTGTTACACGTTGATCTTGATGATTACGACCAAGGATTTGGTATACTCCGCCGGTGACCAAAGGGTCACTGGGGCAAACCGTCTGAAACGCGACCCCGACTTGATTGGTTCGACCTGACTGAACTGTTACCGCAGTCCAGCCGTTTGACACTCGACTGATGCAATCCACCATCACTGCACAGAACCCTCGACCTTCTGCTCATAGATGTGTCTGAGCGAAGCGCCTACCCTGCGCACTTCGAGATTCTGCGCACGCTCAGCAAAACAGAGAGTTAACCCGAATATGCCCACCCGATCCAAGATCATCTACACCTTCACCGACGAAGCCCCTGCCCTCGCCACCTATTCACTGCTCCCCATCGTCGAAGCCTTTACCGCTTGCGCCGACATCGCCGTAGAAACCCGGGACATCTCTCTGGCCGGCCGCATCCTTTCTGCCTTCCCCGAACAGCTCGGCGCCGACAAGCAAGTGGCCGACCATTTGGCAGAACTGGGCCAACTGGCTACTACGCCAGAAGCCAACATCATCAAGCTGCCTAACATCAGCGCCTCGGTACCGCAGCTCAAAGCCGCAATCAAGGAACTACAAGCCAAGGGCTTCAACGTTCCCGACTACCCTGAAGCTGCTACCAGCGACGCCGAAAAAGAAGCCAAGGCTCGCTACGACCGCATCAAGGGCAGCGCCGTGAACCCGGTTCTGCGTGAAGGCAACTCCGATCGCCGCGCCCCACTGTCGGTCAAGAACTACGCTCGCAAGCACCCACACAAGATGGGCGCCTGGGCTGCAGACTCCAAATCCCACGTGGCCCATATGAGCCAGGGTGATTTCTACGGCAGCGAGAAAGCCGCGCTGATCGAAGCCGATGACAACCTGCGCATCGAGCTACTGGACAAGAACGGCAACACGACCGTTCTGAAAGAAAAAACCGCGGTCAAGGCCGGCGAAATCATCGACTGCGCGACCATGAGCACCAAGGCACTGCGCGCATTCATCGCCACCGAAATCGAAGATGCCAAGGCCAAGGGCGTACTGCTGTCGGTACACCTGAAAGCCACCATGATGAAGGTCTCCGACCCAATCATGTTTGGCCAGATCGTTGCCGAGTACTACAAGGACGCGCTGAGCAAGCACGCCGCCGTACTGGAACAGATCGGTTTCAACCTGAACAACGGTATCGGCGACCTGTACGCCCGTATCAAAGACCTGCCAGCTGAGCAGCAGGCGCAGATCGAAGCGGACATCAAAGCCGTCTACGACGTACGCCCTGCCCTGGCCATGGTCAACTCCGACAAGGGCATCACCAACCTGCACGTGCCAAGCGACGTTATCGTCGATGCATCGATGCCAGCGATGATCCGTGACTCGGGCAAGATGTGGAACACCGAAGGTCAGTTGCAAGACACCAAGGCGGTGATTCCGGATCGCTGCTACGCGACCATCTACCAGGCCGTTATCGAAGACTGCAAGCAGCATGGCGCCTTCGATCCGACCACCATGGGCAGCGTACCGAACGTTGGCCTGATGGCGCAGAAAGCCGAAGAATACGGTTCGCACGACAAGACTTTCCAGGCCAAGGTCGACGGCGTAATCCGCGTAGTTGACGGTAAGGGCAACCTGCTGCTGTCCCAGGACGTCGAAGCTGGCGACATCTTCCGCATGTGCCAGACCAAAGACGCCCCGATTCAAGACTGGGTCAAACTGGCTGTAAACCGTGCCCGCGCCAGCAATACTCCGGCACTGTTCTGGCTCGATCCGCAGCGCGCCCACGACGGCGTTCTGATCGAGAAAGTCCAGCAGTACCTGAAAGACCACGACACTGCCGGCCTGGACATTCGCGTCCTGTCACCTGTCGACGCCATGAAGGTTTCCCTGGAGCGCATCCGCGCCGGCCAGGACACCATCTCGGTAACCGGTAACGTGTTGCGCGACTATCTGACCGACCTGTTCCCGATCATGGAACTGGGCACCAGCGCCAAGATGCTGTCGATCGTACCGCTGATGAACAACGGCGGCCTGTTCGAAACCGGCGCCGGCGGCTCGGCACCGAAGCACGTACAGCAACTGGTTGAAGAAAACTTCCTGCGCTGGGATTCGCTGGGTGAGTTCCTGGCCCTGGCCGCCTCCCTGGAGCACCTGGGCACTGCCTACGCGAACCCGAAAGCCAAGGTACTGGCGGCGACCCTGGATCAGGCCACTGGCCAGTTCCTGGACACCAACAAGTCTCCGGCTCGCAAGGTCGGCGGCATCGACAACCGTGGCAGCCACTTCTACCTGACCCTTTACTGGGCCCAGGCGCTGGCTGCACAGAGCGACGACGCCGCACTGCAAGCGCGCTTCGCCCCACTGGCAAAAGCCCTGGCCGAGAACGAAGCGACCATCGTCGCCGAACTCAACGCCGTTCAGGGCAAGCCGGCCGAAATCGGTGGTTACTACTACCCAGACGCCGAGCTGACCAGCAAAGTGATGCGCCCAAGCCAGACGCTCAACAGCGCGATTGCCGCACTGTAAGCGAAGCAGCTTGATGCAGTAACAAAGAACCCCGGCCACGCACCGGGGTTTTCTTTAGCTGCAAGCTGTAAGCCACAAGAACGAGCACTCCTGCCCCACCTCTACGTGTGGCTTACAGCTTGCAGCTTGCAGCTTACAACCAAGGGAGAGATTCAACCGTGCGACCCCATATCACTGTCGCCACTATCGTTGAAGACCAGGGCCGCTTCCTCATGGTCGAGGAGTTCAAGGCCGGCAAGCACGTCTTCAACCAGCCCGCAGGCCATCTTGAAGCCAACGAAAGCCTGCTCGACGCCGCCCGCCGCGAAACCCTCGAAGAGAGCGCATGGGAAGTCGAACTCACCGGCATCGTCGGCATCTACCTCTATACAGCCCCAAGCAACGGCGTAACCTACCAACGCGTCTGTTTTGCCGCGCGGCCGCTCAAGCACCACCCGCAGCGCCCTTTGGACAGCGACATTGTTCGTGCTATCTGGCTGAGCCGCGACGAGCTGCTGGCAATGCCCGAGCGCTGGCGCAGCGAGTTGGTGCCACGCTGCATCGACGACTACCTGGCCGGACCGCTGCACAGCCTGACCTTGATCCGCGACTGACAGTGACGATGCCTTGAAGGCCACGGCCTGATAGAATCGCCGTCTTTTTCCAGATACACAGCCGGTACCTATGACCAGTCCAGCACTTTACGAACCCGAAAAGACACGCGTTATTGTCGGCATGTCCGGCGGCGTGGACTCTTCCGTCTCCGCCCTCCTGCTGATGGAGCAGGGCTACCAGGTGGAAGGCCTGTTCATGAAGAACTGGGAGGAAGACGACGGCACCGAATACTGTACCGCCCGCGAAGACCTGGCCGACGCCCAGGCTGTTTGCGATCGCATTGGTATCAAGCTGCACACCGCCAACTTCGCCGCCGAGTACTGGGACAACGTGTTCGAGCACTTTCTGGCCGAATACAAGGCCGGTCGCACGCCGAATCCGGACATCCTGTGCAACCGTGAAATCAAGTTCAAAGCCTTCCTCGATTATGCCCTGATGTTGGGCGCCGACCTGATTGCGACGGGTCACTATGTGCGTCGTCGCGACACTGACGGCCGCACCGAGCTGCTCAAGGGCCTGGACCCGAACAAGGACCAGAGCTATTTCCTGCACGCTGTCGGCGGCAAGGAAATTGCCCGGACACTGTTCCCGGTTGGCGAGCTGGAAAAACCCGAAGTGCGCGCCATTGCCGAAAAACACGGCCTGGCCACAGCAAAGAAGAAAGACTCTACCGGCATCTGCTTTATTGGCGAACGTCGCTTCAGTGACTTCCTCAAGCAGTACCTGCCTGCGCAGCCCGGCGAGATCCAGACCACCGAGGGCGAAGTGATCGGTCGCCATCACGGCCTGATGTATCACACCATCGGCCAGCGCCAGGGCCTGGGCATTGGCGGCCTCAAGGACGCCGGTGACGAGCCGTGGTACGTGCTGGAAAAAGACCTCGAGCGCAACGTGCTGGTGGTGGGTCAGGGTAATGAACACCCGTGGCTGTTTTCCCGCGCCCTGATGGCTTCGGAAATTTTCTGGGTAAACCCGATAGACCTGACCAGCCCGCGCAGACTCACCGCCAAGGTACGTTACCGCCAGAGCGATCAGGACTGCACCCTGGAACTCAGCGAGAGCGGTTATCGCGCCGTGTTCGATGAACCGCAACGCGCCGTCACCCCCGGCCAGTCCGTGGTGTTCTACGATGGCGAAATATGCCTGGGCGGTGGCGTGATCGAAACGGCCGAGCCGTGGAGCAGCCACTGATGAGCTCGATTCAGGAGCAGTTGATCGCCTTGGGCGGCGTATTCCAGGCCGCGGTTCTGGTTGACCGCATTGCCCGCACCGGCCAGGCCAGCGAGGCCCACCTGGGTTGCATGCTTGGCAGCCTACTGGTTCGTGATCCACAGAACACCCTGGAAGTGTTCGGCGGCGACGATCTCAACCTGCGCGACGGCTACCGCGCCCTCGCCAGTGCGCTGGAACGCGACCCGGGCAGCCTGCAACGCGAGCCCCTGCGCTACGCCCTGTCAATGCTGGGCCTGGAACGGCAATTGGCCAAGCGTGGCGATATGCTCGATGCAATCGGCAATCGACTGCCACAGATCCAGTCCCAGGCCGAGCATTTCGGCCTGGTGCATGAAAACGTCATCGCTTCCAGTGGCGCCCTGTATCAAGACACCTTGAGCACCCTGCGCCAGCGCATCCAGGTGCACGGCGACATGCGCCACCTGCAACAACCGAGCAACGCTTCGAAGATCCGCGCGCTACTGCTGGCCGGCATTCGTGCTGCACGCCTATGGCGCCAACTGGGCGGCCATCGCTGGCAGCTAGTGATCAGCCGACGCAAGTTGCTTAAAGAGCTTTACCCGATGCTACGTGGCTGACACCGCTTGCGCGGGGCAAGACCGCTCTCACCGAGCCTCACCCGTGGAAGCGCACCGCCTTGCGATACGACGAAAGATTTACTGGCAGACCATTGGTCAGCCACCCGACTCGGGCGCGTTTTTCATGTATGATATGCGCCCTCTTCAAAGCCTGACTGTCCGAGAACACCCCATGCAGCTTTCCTCGCTCACTGCGGTTTCCCCTGTTGACGGCCGTTATGCCGGCAAAACCCAGGCCCTGCGCCCTATTTTCAGCGAATACGGTCTGATCCGTTTCCGCGCCCTGGTTGAGGTGCGCTGGTTGCAACGCCTCGCCGCTCATCCGCAAATCGCTGAAGTTCCAGCGTTTTCTGCCGAAGCCAACGCCCTGCTCAATGGCCTGGCCGATGAGTTCGCCCTCGAACACGCCGAGCGCGTGAAAGAAATCGAGCGCACCACCAACCACGACGTCAAGGCCATTGAGTACCTGCTCAAGGAGCAGGCAGCCAAGCTGCCAGAACTGGCCAAGGTCAGCGAGTTCATTCACTTCGCCTGCACCAGCGAAGACATCAACAACCTGTCCCACGCCCTGATGCTGCGCGCCGGCCGTGATGACGTGCTGTTGCCGTTGATGCGCCAGATCGCCCAGGCCATCCGTGAACTGGCCCACCGCTTCGCCGACGTGCCGATGCTGTCGCGCACCCACGGCCAACCGGCCTCGCCGACCACCCTGGGTAAAGAGCTGGCGAACGTTGTCTACCGCCTCGAGCGCCAGATCGCACAAGTCGCTGCCGTACCGCTGATGGGCAAGATCAACGGCGCCGTAGGCAACTACAACGCCCACCTCTCGGCCTACCCACAGATCGACTGGGAAGCCAACGCCCGCGCCTTCATCGAAGACGAGCTGGGCCTGGTGTTCAACCCGTACACCACCCAGATCGAACCGCACGACTACATCGCCGAGATGTTTGATGCGATCGCTCGCTTCAACACCATCCTGATCGACTTCGACCGCGATATCTGGGGCTACATTTCCCTGGGTTACTTCAAGCAGCGCACTATTGCAGGTGAAATCGGTTCCTCGACCATGCCGCACAAGGTCAACCCGATCGACTTCGAAAACTCCGAAGGCAACCTGGGTATCGCCAACGCGCTGTTCCAGCACCTGGCCAGCAAGCTGCCGATTTCGCGCTGGCAGCGTGACCTGACCGACTCCACCGTGCTGCGCAACCTGGGTGTTGGTTTCGCCCACAGCGTCATCGCTTACGAAGCCAGCCTCAAAGGCATCAGCAAGCTGGAAATCAATACCCAGCGCATCGCTGAAGACCTGGACGCCTGCTGGGAAGTACTGGCCGAGCCAATCCAGACCGTCATGCGTCGCTACGACATCGAGAACCCATACGAGAAGCTCAAGGAGCTGACACGTGGCAAAGGCATCAGCCCTGAAGCGCTATTGACCTTCATCGATGGCCTGGACATGCCAGCCGAAGCGCGTGCCGAGCTGAAGAAGCTGACACCCGCGTCCTACATCGGTAACGCCGTCGCTCAAGCCAAACGCGTCTGATCTACGCCTTACGCGTAAACGCCCGGCTCAGCCGGGCGTTTTTATTACCGAAAGAAAATTACTTTTTTTCAATAGGTTACACATGAATCCTGATACTCCACTGCAGTTGTTAGGCGGCCTCACTGCCCGCGAATTCATGCGCGACTACTGGCAGAAGAAACCCCTGCTGGTGCGCCAGGCCTTTACCGACTTCGAAAGCCCGATCGACGCCGACGAACTGGCCGGCCTGGCCCTCGAAGAAGAAGTCGAATCGCGCCTGATTATCGAGCACGGCGAGCGCCCCTGGGAACTGCGTCGCGGCCCATTCGAGGAAGACACCTTCAGCACCTTGCCTGAGCGCGACTGGACCCTGCTGGTGCAGTCGGTGGATCAGTTCGTGCCGGAAGTGCACGAGATGCTCGAGCACTTCCGCTTCCTGCCAAGCTGGCGCATCGACGATGTGATGATCAGTTTCGCCGCCCCCGGTGGCAGCGTCGGCCCACACTTCGATAACTACGACGTGTTCCTGCTGCAAGGCGAAGGCAAGCGCAACTGGAAAGTAGGCCAGATGTGCGACAGCGACAGTCCGCTGCTGGAGCACGCCGACCTGCGCATTCTGGCTGAATTCGAGCAAAGCGAAGAATGGACCCTGGAACCGGGCGACATGCTCTACCTGCCACCCCGCCTGGCTCACTACGGCATCGCCGAAGACAACTGCCTGACTTACTCGGTAGGCTTCCGCGCCCCTAGCGCCGCCGAAGTGCTGACCCACTTCACCGACTTCCTCAGCCAGTTCCTGCCGGACGAAGAACGCTACAGCGACGCCGATGCGCAGCCCGTCAGCGATCCGCACCAGATCCAGCACGACGCCCTGGACCGCTTGAAGAACCTGCTGACCGAGCACATGAGCGACGAGCGTCTGCTGCTCACCTGGTTCGGCCAGTTCATGACCGAGCCGCGCTACCCTGAACTGGTCAGCGGCGAGCCATTGGACGAAGCACAACTGATCGAAAGCCTGGCCCAGGGTGCAATCCTTATCCGCAACCCGAGTGCTCGCCTGGCCTGGTCGGAAGTCGACGACAACCTGCTGTTGTTCGCCAGCGGCCAAAGCCGCCTGCTGCCGGGCGACCTGCGCGAGCTGCTGAAGCTGATCTGCGCCGCCGACGCGTTGCATATTGAAAACCTTGAGCAGTGGCTTGAAAGCGATCAAGGCCTTACATTGATCTGCGAGCTGGTCAAACAAGGAAGCTTGGGGTTTGCCAATGAATAAAATCCGCGTTCGCCTCGCCGATTGGCACAAAGACAACGCTGACATCCGCCGTATCCGTGAAGCCGTATTCATTGCCGAGCAATGCGTGCCGCCCGAACTGGAATGGGATGCCGACGACGACAGCGCCGTACACTTCCTGGCAATGGAAGGCGACTACGCCATCGGCACCGCACGCCTGCTGGGCGACGGCCAGATTGGCCGAGTGTCGGTACTCAAAGACTGGCGCGGCCTGAAGGTCGGCGATGCGTTGATGCAGGCGGTGATCGTCGAAGCGCAGCACCGCGATCTGAAGCAGCAGATGCTCAGCGCCCAAGTACAGGCTACGCCGTTCTACGAACGCCTTGGCTTCAAGGTGGTAAGCGAAGAGTTCCTCGAGGCGGGCATTCCGCACGTGGACATGGTTCGCGAGTCACGCGAACTGGCCTGACAGCTTATCGTGGTGCAAGCTCGCCCCCCTATGATGGGGGCGGGCCTGCACCACGATGAAGCCAGCAAAAACCCTACAAATTTGCCATCATGTCCACTCCACCCGCGGAGATCATGGACATGCCGCTACTCCCCCTTCTCGCCTCTCTTCTCCTGTCGTTCAGCCTCAGCGCGCTAGCCGCTACGGAAGTCCTGCCACTGAGCCACCGCACCAGCGCCGAGCTGCTACCCACCGCACAATCATTTCTTGGCAAAAACGGCACTGTCAGCGCCTTCGAAAACAAGTTGATCGTCAACGCCGACCCCGAACGAATCGATGACCTGCGCGCGTTACTTGCGCAACTGGATACTGCGCCGCGCCGCCTGATGATCAGCGTCGACAACAACGACAGCAACTATCAGGACAATCGCGGCAATGCTCGCGTTATCCGCTACGGCACCTCGAACCGCGAAGGCGGCCTGCAGCAGGTGCAGGCAACCGAAGGTAGCCCTGCACTGATTCAGGTTGGCCAGAGCATTCCCGTTACCAGCACTAGCACCGACGGCTACGGCCGGGTTCAAAGCGACACTGAATATCGCAACGTTACCCAGGGTTTCTATGTCACGGCCAGCGTCAACGGTAATAACGTCAGCCTGAGCATTAGCACCAACAATGACCGCATGAGCCTGGAGCGTCCCGATGTAGTGAAGGTTCAAAGTACCGACACAACGGTCAGTGGCAAGCTTGGTGAATGGATAACCCTGGCCGGGGTCAACCAGCAGAGTCAGGCCGAACGTAGTGCTTCAGCCATTTCCTACAGCACACAGCGCGGTGAAAACATGACTTTACGGGTAAAAGTCGATGCTTTGGACTGAGGCCGCGCAGATCAAGGCTTCGACCAACAGCCTCGGAACTGACTGATGGGTCGTATTAGACAAAAGATGTAGTGGTGATAAAAAAGCACTACAAAACATTTGACGACCTCATTTGGTATAGGCATGATGGCCCCGCTCCCGCTAATCAGAGGCCCTGCAAAAGGCCTTCGAGCCGCGCTCTAACCTACCCACCTGAGCCGACTCGTGTCTGTACAGCCCACAAGGCAGTTTGACGAGATTGCGACTGGAACGAAGTTGTCCCGAGGGACGGAAGCGCATCAAAAGGCACCCGGCAGTACTGTTCAATGCAGTTCGGCAACCACGAGCCACCCTGCAACGAATACCTGACCCAAGCCTGCTCGCTTCCCCGCTTCGAGCACCATCGTTCGACCGTCGCACATTTCGCTGAACATGACTTGCGCCAGGCTTCTGATCTGCGCTGTGTGAGCGAGAATTTTTTCCAAGACCGATGCGACGAGGTTTATTTCCATGGCACTGACACGCGAACAGCAAATTGCAGCCCTCGAAAAAGACTGGGCCGAAAACCCGCGCTGGAAAGGCGTGACCCGTACCTACACCGCCGCTGATGTCGTACGTCTGCGTGGCTCGGTCCAACCTGAGCACACCCTGGCCCGCATGGGTGCTGAAAAGCTGTGGAAGCTGGTCACTCAAGGTGCACACCCGGCCTTCCGTCCAGAAAAAGATTTCGTCAACTGCATGGGCGCCCTGACCGGTGGCCAGGCTGTTCAACAGGTGAAGGCCGGCATCCAGGCTATCTACCTGTCCGGCTGGCAAGTGGCTGCCGACAACAACTCGGCCGAGTCCATGTACCCAGACCAGTCGCTGTACCCAGTAGACTCGGTTCCAACTGTAGTCAAGCGCATCAACAACTCGTTCCGTCGCGCCGACCAGATCCAGTGGAAAGCAGGCAAGAACCCAGGCGATGACGGCTACATCGACTACTTCGCTCCAATCGTGGCTGACGCCGAAGCCGGTTTCGGCGGCGTCCTGAACGCCTACGAGCTGATGAAGAACATGATCGAAGCAGGCGCCGCCGGCGTTCACTTCGAAGACCAACTGGCATCGGTTAAAAAATGCGGTCACATGGGCGGCAAGGTTCTGGTGCCAACCCAGGAAGCCGTACAAAAGCTGAGCGCTGCGCGTCTGGCTGCCGACGTTGCCGGCGTACCGACCATCATTCTGGCCCGTACCGACGCCAACGCCGCTGACCTGCTGACCAGCGACTGCGACCCTTACGATCAGCCATTCGTAGTTGGCGAGCGTACCCAGGAAGGTTTCTACAAGGTACGTGCCGGTCTCGACCAAGCCATTGCCCGCGGCCTGGCCTACGCGCCTTACGCTGACTTGATCTGGTGTGAAACCGCCAAGCCAGACCTGGACGAAGCCCGTCGTTTCGCCGAAGCGATCAAGAAGGAATACCCAGACCAGATCCTGTCCTACAACTGCTCGCCTTCTTTCAACTGGAAGAAGAACCTGGACGACGCGACCATCGCCAAGTTCCAACGCGAACTGTCGGCCATGGGCTACAAGCACCAGTTCATCACTTTGGCCGGCATTCACAACATGTGGCACGGCATGTTCAACCTGGCGCACGACTACGCCCGCAACGACATGACCGCCTACGTGAAACTGCAGGAACAAGAGTTCGCTGACGCTTCCAAAGGCTACACCTTCGTGGCCCACCAGCAGGAAGTCGGCACCGGCTACTTCGACGACATGACCACTGTGATTCAAGGTGGCAAGTCTTCGGTTACCGCGCTGACCGGCTCCACCGAAGAAGAGCAGTTCCACTGATTAGTGGGCAATTGCTGAAATTCGGGTAGCAGATGAAACCCGGAGCCTGTGATGGGGCTCCGGGTTTTTGCTTATTCAGCAACGTCACACAGGCTCCACGAAGCCCGCTGATTCGGCCGATTCGGCACTTCCTTAATAATCCGCATTGGCTATCCTAGGGGCACGACAACACCAAGGATCGGTCATGCCCCGCCCTCTCACGCTTCTCTGCCTGGCCCTGCTCGGCGCCGCCTTCTATCTATATGCACTGGCCAGCGACAACGCGCTACTCGGCCTGGCAGTCAAACCGATTCCCGTCCTCGCCCTGATCGCCTGGCTGTATGCTGCCGAACCTGGCCGCTACCGTCGCTGGATAACCGTGGGCCTGGCATTCTCACTGCTGGGCGACGTGCTCCTGGCCGTACCGGGCGATCTGTTCGTGTTCGGCCTGGCAGCCTTTCTGTTCGCCCACCTGGCCTACCTGCGCGCCTACCTTAATGAAGCGCGTCAAATGGCGACCTGGGCACTGGCCATTTCACTGATTGTCGGTGCGGCGCTGCTGACGCTTCTGATCAGCCACGGGCTCGGAGAATTGCTGATTCCGGTAACGGTCTACGCACTGGCTATCAGCGCCATGCTCTGGCGCGCCCTGGCTTGCGGCGGTATCGCGGCATTGGGAGCGATAGCCTTCGTATTTTCCGATAGCTTGATAGGCATCGATCGCTTTGTCGGGCATTTCGAAGCTGCCCCCTATCTGATCATCCTCGCCTACTGGCTTGGACAATGGGCGATCGCAGCTTCGGTCTACACTAATCGGGGGACAAAAACCTTGATCCAGACCCCGGCACGCCAGGATAAATTCGGTTAAAACACCGGGGGTAAAAACTTGCAGGTGATGCCAATGCCGCACAACTTTGTAGTTGACCTTAACAGTAGGACGAATTGCATTTCTGCAAATGATATTAATTATCATTACGAAGTTGAGAGTTCATTACGCGATGCAAGAAACATAATTAACAAAACCCGAGACAATGCCCGTCCCATGCGGCCTGCAGCGAGTTACGCAAGTTTTTTGTTCTTAATCTTACGAATAAATTTGCTGCAGAAATTTTACTTGCACCGGGTTTACCCATAAAATCAGCACGATAGATTCCGCTGCGACATATCGTCACTGCTTTACTACTTTCCAAGCCGCAGAGACAGGTCTCTGTATAAGGATTTTCAGCATGCCCGATTCGACAGGACTCATCGCCCACAACTGGGGCTTTGCCATTTTCCTTTTGGGTGTCGTTGGCCTCTGCGCCTTCATGCTCGGTCTGTCCGCTTTGCTCGGCAGCAAGGCCTGGGGCCGCAGCAAGAACGAACCCTTCGAATCCGGCATGCTGCCTACTGGCGGCGCCCGCTTGCGCCTGTCAGCCAAATTCTATCTGGTCGCGATGCTGTTCGTGATCTTCGATATCGAAGCCCTCTTTCTCTTTGCATGGTCTGTGTCCGTCCGCGAAAGCGGCTGGACCGGATTCGTCGAAGCTCTCGTTTTCATAGCAATTCTGTTGGCAGGCCTTGTCTACCTATTCCGAGTGGGGGCACTTGATTGGGCTCCGGAAGCTCGTCGTAAGCGGCAAGCGAAGCTGAAACAATGAGGCTTTGGCAATGCAATACAATCTCACCAGAATCGACCCGGATGCTCCCAACGAGCAATATCCAATCGGAGAGCGGGAAACCGTCTCCGATTCGCTGCTAGAGGACCAGGTCCACAAGAACATCTTCATGGGCAAGCTCGAAGATGTTCTCAGTGGTGCGGTCAACTGGGGGCGTAAAAACTCCTTGTGGCCCTACAACTTCGGCCTCTCCTGCTGCTACGTGGAAATGACCACGGCCTTTACGGCGCCTCACGACATCGCCCGCTTCGGTGCGGAAGTCATTCGGGCATCGCCGCGTCAGGCCGACTTCATGGTTATCGCCGGTACCTGCTTCATCAAGATGGCGCCGATCATCCAGCGCCTGTATGAGCAGATGCTTGAACCCAAGTGGGTTATCTCCATGGGTTCGTGCGCCAACTCCGGTGGCATGTACGACATCTATTCGGTCGTTCAGGGGGTCGACAAGTTCCTCCCCGTGGATGTCTATGTGCCCGGCTGCCCGCCTCGCCCTGAAGCCTTCCTGCAAGGCCTGATGCTGTTGCAGGAGTCGATTGGCCAGGAGCGTCGTCCTCTTTCATGGGTTGTCGGCGATCAAGGCATTTACCGTGCCGAGATGCCGTCGCAGAAAGAGCAACGCCGTGAACAGCGCATCCAGGTCACCAACCTGCGCAGCCCCGACGAAGTCTGATCCAGCGACCTGTTGCCTGCGCATGCGCGACAGGCAGCCTGGCTTCATTCTCTACGTTGACCGAAAGCGACCGAGACCATGACAGCGGACACCGCTATTTATATCCCGCCTTACAAGGCTGACGACCAGGATGTGGTTGTCGAACTGAACAATAAATTTGGCCCCGAGGCGTTCGTCGCCCAGGAAACCCGCACCGGCATGCCGGTGCTTTGGGTTACCCGCGCCAAACTCAAGGACGTGCTGAGCTTCCTGCGCAATGTTGCCAAGCCGTACAGCATGCTCTACGACCTGCACGGTGTTGACGAGCGCCTGCGCACCCAGCGTCGCGGCCTGCCCGGCGCTGACTTCAGTGTGTTCTACCACCTGCTGTCGGTAGAGCGAAACAGTGACGTGATGATCAAGGTTGCCTTGACCGAAGGCGATCTGAACCTGCCGACCGTGACCGGTATCTGGCCGAACGCCAACTGGTACGAGCGCGAAGTCTGGGACATGTTCGGCATCGACTTTGCCGGCCACCCGCACCTCACCCGCATCATGATGCCGCCTACCTGGGAAGGTCACCCGCTGCGCAAGGATTATCCGGCGCGCGCCACCGAGTTCGATCCGTACAGCCTGACCCTGGCCAAGCAGCAGCTCGAGGAAGAAGCGGCGCGCTTCAACCCTGAAGCCTGGGGCATGAAACGTCACGGCGCGAACGAGGACTACATGTTCCTCAACCTGGGCCCGAACCACCCTTCGGCTCACGGTGCCTTCCGTATCGTTCTGCAGCTGGACGGTGAAGAAATCGTCGACTGCGTCCCGGACATCGGCTACCACCACCGTGGTGCCGAAAAAATGGCCGAGCGTCAGTCCTGGCACAGCTTCATTCCCTACACCGACCGTATCGACTACCTCGGCGGGGTAATGAACAACCTGCCGTACGTGCTCGCGGTCGAGAAGCTGGCCGGTATCCAGGTACCGCAAAAGGTCGACGTGATCCGTATCATGCTGGCCGAGTTCTTCCGTATCACCAGCCACCTGCTGTTCCTGGGTACTTACATCCAGGACGTTGGCGCCATGACCCCTGTGTTCTTCACCTTCACCGACCGTCAACGGGCCTACACCGTGATCGAAGCCATTACCGGCTTCCGTCTGCATCCGGCCTGGTACCGCATCGGCGGTGTTGCCCACGACCTGCCGCGCGGCTGGGACAAACTGGTTAAGGATTTCGTCGAATGGCTGCCAAAGCGCCTCGACGAATACACCAAGGCTGCCCTGCAGAACAGCATCCTCAAGGGTCGTACCATCGGCGTCGCCCAGTACAACACCAAGGAAGCCCTCGAATGGGGCGTTACAGGTGCTGGCCTGCGTTCCACCGGCCTGGACTTCGACCTGCGTAAAGCCCGCCCTTACTCCGGCTACGAGAACTTCGAGTTCGAAGTACCGCTGGCCCACAACGGCGATGCCTACGATCGCTGCATGGTCCGTGTCGAAGAGATGCGCCAGAGTATCCGCATCATCGACCAGTGCCTGCGCAACATGCCGGAAGGCCCGTACAAGGCGGATCACCCGCTGACCACGCCGCCGCCGAAAGAGCGCACGCTGCAGCACATCGAAACCCTGATCACTCACTTCCTGCAGGTTTCGTGGGGCCCGGTCATGCCGGCCAACGAGTCCTTCCAGATGATCGAGGCGACCAAGGGCATCAACAGTTACTACCTGACGAGCGACGGCGGCACCATGAGCTACCGCACCCGGATTCGCACCCCGAGCTACCCGCACCTGCAGCAGATCCCTTCGGTGATCCGTGGCAGCATGGTCGCGGACCTCATTGCGTACCTGGGCAGTATCGACTTCGTTATGGCTGACGTGGACCGCTAAGCATGAATAACACGCTTATCCAAACCGACCGTTTCGCCCTGAGCGAAACCGAGCGCTCGGCCATCGAGCACGAGATGCATCACTACGAGGACCCGCGCGCGGCGTCCATCGAAGCCCTGAAGATCGTTCAGAAGGAACGTGGCTGGGTGCCGGACGGCGCCATCTATGCCATCGGCGAAGTGCTCGGCATTCCTGCCAGCGACGTCGAAGGCGTGGCTACCTTCTATAGTCAGATCTTCCGTCAGCCGGTTGGCCGGCACATCATCCGCGTTTGCGACAGCATGGTCTGCTACATCGGTGGCCACGAATCCGTGGTCAGCCAGATTCAGAACGAGCTGGGTATTGGCCTGGGCCAGACGACCGCCGACGGCCGCTTCACCCTGCTGCCGGTGTGCTGCCTGGGCAACTGCGACAAGGCTCCGGCACTGATGATCGACGACGACACCTTTGGTGATGTCCAGCCTGCTGGCGTCTCCAAGTTGCTGGAGGGTTACGTATGACCATCACTTCCTTCGGCCCGGCCAACCGCATTGCGCGCAGCGCCGAGACCCATCCGCTGACCTGGCGTCTGCGCGACGACGGCGAACCTGTGTGGCTCGACGAGTACCAGGCCAAGGACGGCTACAGCGCCGCCCGCAAGGCCCTGGCCCAGATGTCCCAGGACGATATCGTCCAGACCGTGAAAGACGCTGGCCTCAAGGGTCGCGGCGGTGCGGGCTTCCCGACAGGGGTCAAATGGGGCCTGATGCCCAAAGACGAATCCATGAACATCCGCTACCTGCTGTGCAACGCGGATGAAATGGAACCCAACACCTGGAAAGACCGCATGCTGATGGAGCAACAGCCCCATCTGCTGGTCGAAGGCATGCTGATCAGTGCCCGTGCACTTAAGGCGTACCGTGGTTATATCTTCCTGCGTGGCGAATACACCACCGCGGCGAAGAACCTCAACCGCGCCATCGATGAAGCCAAGGCCGCAGGTCTGCTGGGCAAGAACATCCTTGGCAGCGGCTTTGACTTCGAGTTGTTCGTCCACACCGGTGCCGGCCGCTACATCTGCGGCGAAGAAACTGCACTGATCAACTCCCTGGAAGGTCGTCGCGCCAACCCGCGCTCCAAGCCGCCCTTCCCTGCTGCCGTGGGCGTATGGGGCAAGCCGACCTGCGTGAACAACGTCGAGACCCTGTGCAACGTACCGGCAATCGTCGGTAATGGCGTTGACTGGTACAAGTCGCTGGCACGCGAAGGTTCAGAAGATCACGGCACCAAGCTGATGGGCTTCTCCGGCAAGGTCAAGAACCCTGGCCTGTGGGAACTGCCATTCGGCGTTACCGCCCGTGAACTGTTCGAAGACTACGCCGGCGGCATGCGCGACGGCTTCAAGCTCAAGTGCTGGCAGCCAGGCGGCGCCGGTACCGGCTTTTTGCTGCCCGAGCATCTCGATGCGCAAATGTATGCCGGTGGCATCGCCAAAGTCGGCACCCGTATGGGTACTGGCCTGGCCATGGCCGTGGACGACAGCGTCAACATGGTTTCGCTGCTGCGCAACATGGAAGAGTTCTTTGCCCGCGAATCCTGCGGCTGGTGCACCCCATGCCGTGACGGCCTGCCGTGGAGCGTGAAGATGCTTCGTTCCCTCGAGAAAGGCCAAGGCAAGGCAGAAGACATCGAGACCCTGCTGGGTCTGGTCAACTTCCTCGGCCCAGGCCGCACCTTCTGCGCTCACGCGCCAGGTGCCGTCGAGCCGCTGGGCAGTGCCATCAAGTATTTCCGTCCGGAGTTCGAGGCCGGCGTCGCGCCTGTTACAGGCAGCGAAGCCCTGCGCCCGAACCTGGCCAAGCCGATTGTCGTCGGCGCATAACAAATGAAATGCGGGTGGTCCGTGCCATCCGCTGCTTCGACGGCTCGCCAGGTAATGCCTGTGCGGGCTGCAAGCACACAGATTTCCATTAGCCACGCCCGCAGACGCGGGCCAACGAAGAACTTTGAACCATGGCCACTATCCACGTAGACGGCAGAGCGCTCGAAGTCAACGGTGCAGACAACCTGTTACAGGCCTGTCTGTCGCTCGGCCTCGACATCCCCTATTTTTGCTGGCACCCGGCGCTCGGTAGCGTTGGTGCCTGCCGCCAGTGTGCGGTCAAGCAGTACACCGACGAGAACGACACCCGTGGTCGTATCGTCATGTCCTGCATGACCCCTGCCACTGATGGCACCTGGATTTCCATCGATGACGACGAGTCCAAGGCGTTTCGCGCCAGCGTTGTCGAATGGCTGATGACCAACCACCCGCACGACTGCCCGGTCTGTGAGGAAGGTGGTCACTGCCACCTGCAAGACATGACGGTAATGACCGGCCACAATGAGCGCCGTTACCGATTCACCAAACGTACCCACCAGAACCAGGAGCTCGGCCCGTTCATCGCTCACGAGATGAACCGCTGCATCGCCTGCTACCGTTGCGTGCGTTACTACAAGGACTATGCCGGCGGTACCGACCTGGGCGTATACGGTGCCCACGACAACGTCTATTTCGGTCGTGTTGAAGACGGCGTCCTCGAGAGCGAGTTCTCCGGCAACCTCACCGAGGTCTGCCCTACCGGTGTGTTCACCGACAAGACTCACTCCGAGCGCTACAACCGTAAGTGGGACATGCAATTCGCGCCGAGCATCTGCCACGGCTGCTCCAGCGGCTGCAACATCAGCCCGGGCGAGCGTTATGGCGAACTGCGTCGGATCGAAAACCGCTTCAACGGTTCGGTCAACCAATACTTCCTGTGCGACCGCGGCCGTTTTGGCTATGGCTACGTCAACCGTGAAGACCGCCCACGCCAGCCGCTGCTCGCCAATGGCAGCAAGCTGAGCCTGGACGCTGCGCTGGATAAAGCTGCCGACATGCTCCGCGGTCGCAACATCGTGGGCATCGGCTCGCCGCGCGCCAGCCTGGAAAGCAACTACGGCCTGCGTGAACTGGTGGGTGCCGAGCACTTCTACTCGGGTATGGAAGCCGGTGAACTGGCCCGTGTACGCCTGGCCCTGCAAGTACTGAACGACAGCCCGCTGCCAGTTCCGACCCTGCGCGACATGGAAGACCATGACGCGGTGTTCGTCCTCGGTGAAGACCTCACCCAGACCGCCGCCCGCGTTGCCCTGGCACTGCGCCAGTCGGTCAAGGGCAAGGCCGAAGCCATGGCCGAGGCCATGCGCGTTCAGCCTTGGCTCGACGCCGCGGTGAAAAACATCGGCCAACACGCCATGTACCCGCTGTTCATCGCCAGCCTTGCCGAAACCAAGCTCGATGACGTCGCTGAAGAATGCGTACACGCAGCACCAGACGACCTGGCTCGTATCGGTTTCGCCGTCGCCCACGCCATCGACCCAAGCGCCCCTGCCGTGGACGGCCTGGACGCAGAAGCCCTGGCCCTGGCCAAGCGTATTGCCGATGCCCTGGTTGCTGCCAATCGCCCACTGGTGGTTGCCGGTACCTCGCTGGCCTCCAGCGCGCTGATCGAAGCTGCCGCCAACATCGCCAAGGCCCTGAAGCTGCGTGAGAAGAATGGCTCGCTGAGCCTGGTCGTGCCTGAGGCCAACAGCCTCGGTATGGCCATGCTCGGTGGCGATTCACTCGATGCCGCCCTGGACGCAGTGATTTCCGGCAAGGCCGACGCCATCGTCGTCCTCGAAAACGATCTGTACAGCCGCGTTCCGGCTGCCAAGGTCGACGCTGCCCTGGCTGCGGCCAAAGTGGTGATCGTCGCTGACCACCAGAAGACGCGCACGGTAGACCGCGCTCACCTGGTGCTGCCAGCAGCCAGCTTTGCTGAAGGCGACGGTACTCTGGTCAGCCTCGAAGGCCGTGCCCAGCGGTTCTTCCAGGTTTTCGATCCTACGTACCTGGACAGTAGCATCCTGGTTCATGAAGGCTGGCGCTGGATGCACGCGCTGCGTGCCACCCTGCTCAACAAGCCTGTGGACTGGACCCAGTTGGACCACGTCACCGCCGCCTGCGCCGCTGCCGCTCCACAGTTGACCGGCATCGTCAACGCCGCACCGTCCGCTTCGTTCCGCATCAAAGGCATGAAGATTGCCCGTGAGCCACTGCGTTACTCCGGTCGTACCGCGATGCGTGCCAACATCAGTGTGCACGAGCCACGCACCCCGCAGGACAAAGACACCGCGTTCGCCTTTTCCATGGAAGGCTACTCGGGCTCGGCCGAACCTCGCTCGCAAGTACCGTTCGCCTGGTCTCCGGGCTGGAACTCGCCACAAGCCTGGAACAAGTTCCAGGATGAGGTCGGAGGTCACCTGCGCGCAGGCGACCCAGGCACTCGCCTGATCGAAAGCCAGGGCGACAAGCTCAACTGGTTCGCCAATGTACCGGCAGCGTTCTCTCCAGCCCGTGGTACCTGGCAGGTCGTGCCGTTCTACCACCTGTTCGGCAGCGAAGAGAATTCCTCGCGCGCCGCACCGGTACAAGAACGCATTCCACAGGCCTACGTCGGCCTGGCCAAGTCCGAAGCCGACCGCCTGGGCGTCAACGAGGGTGCAATGCTCAGTTTGAACGTGGCTGGCCAGACCCTGCGTCTGCCATTGCGTATCAATGAAGAACTGGGCGCAGGCCTGGTTGCCCTGCCCAAAGGCCTGGCCGGCATTCCACCAGCCATCTTCGGTGCATCCGTCGAAGGTCTGCAGGAGGCAGCACAATGACTTGGTTCACCCCTGAAGTGATCGATGTGATCATCACCGTCATCAAGGCCATTGTGGTCTTGCTGGCCGTGGTGGTCTGCGGTGCGCTGCTCAGCTTCGTCGAGCGGCGCCTGCTGGGCTGGTGGCAGGACCGTTACGGTCCGAACCGTGTAGGTCCGTTCGGTATGTTCCAGATTGCTGCCGACATGCTGAAGATGTTCTTCAAGGAGGACTGGAACCCACCCTTCGTCGACAAAATGATCTTCACCCTGGCGCCGGTCGTGGCCATGAGTGCCTTGCTGATCGCCTTTGCAATCATCCCGATCACCCCGACCTGGGGTGTCGCGGACTTGAACATCGGTCTGCTGTTCTTCTTCGCCATGGCCGGACTGTCGGTGTATGCGGTGCTGTTCGCCGGTTGGTCGTCGAACAACAAATACGCCCTGCTGGGCAGCCTGCGGGCCTCGGCGCAGACCGTGTCGTACGAAGTGTTCATGGGTCTGGCGCTGATGGGTATCGTCGCCCAGGTCGGCTCGTTCAACATGCGCGATATCGTTGACTATCAGGCCCAGAACCTGTGGTTCATCATTCCGCAGTTCTTCGGCTTCTGCACCTTCTTCATCGCCGGCGTCGCCGTGACTCACCGTCACCCATTCGACCAGCCTGAAGCGGAACAAGAACTGGCCGACGGTTACCACATTGAATATGCCGGCATGAAGTGGGGCATGTTCTTCGTCGGTGAGTACATCGGCATCATCCTCATCTCGGCGCTGCTGGTAACACTGTTCTTCGGTGGCTGGCACGGTCCATTCGGCATCCTGCCGCAAGTACCGTTCCTGTGGTTCGCCCTGAAGACCGCGTTCTTCATCGTCCTGTTCATCCTGCTGCGTGCCTCTATTCCGCGCCCGCGCTATGACCAGGTGATGGACTTCAGCTGGAAGTTCTGCCTGCCGCTGACCCTGATCAATTTGCTGGTGACCGCTGCGATCGTGTTGCTCAACACGCCAGCTGTTGCGGCCCAGTGAGGATTTGACCCATGTTCAAGTATATTGGCGACATCGTTAAAGGCACTGGCACCCAGCTGCGCAGCCTGGTGATGGTGTTCTCTCACGGTTTTCGCAAACGTGACACCCTGCAGTACCCCGAAGAGCCGGTCTACCTGCCGCCACGCTACCGTGGCCGCATCGTCCTGACCCGCGATCCGGATGGCGAAGAGCGTTGTGTAGCTTGCAACCTGTGTGCCGTGGCTTGCCCGGTAGGTTGCATTTCGCTGCAGAAAGCCGAAACAGAAGACGGTCGTTGGTACCCGGAGTTCTTCCGCATCAACTTCTCGCGTTGCATCTTCTGCGGCCTCTGCGAGGAAGCCTGCCCGACCACCGCAATCCAGCTCACGCCGGATTTCGAAATGGCCGAGTTCAAGCGTCAGGATCTGGTTTACGAGAAAGAAGATCTGCTGATCTCCGGCCCCGGCAAGAACCCTGACTACAACTTCTACCGTGTTGCAGGTATGGCCGTTGCCGGCAAGCCGAAAGGCGCCGCACAGAACGAAGCCGAGCCGATCAACGTGAAGAGCTTGCTCCCTTAAGGAAGAAAGATGGAATTCGCTTTCTATTTCGCATCCGGTGTCGCTGTGGTGTCTACCCTACGGGTAATCACTAACACCAACCCCGTGCACGCCCTGCTCTACCTGATCATTTCGCTGATCTCCGTAGCGATGACCTTCTTCGCTCTCGGTGCCCCGTTTGCCGGTGTGCTGGAAGTAATCGCCTACGCTGGCGCCATCATGGTGCTGTTCGTCTTCGTGGTGATGATGCTCAACCTGGGCCCGGCGTCGGTCGCCCAGGAACGAGGCTGGCTCAAGCCGGGTATCTGGCTCGGTCCAGTGGTCCTGGCCGCGCTGCTGCTGCTCGAGTTGCTGTATGTGCTGTTCAGCAACCAGAGCGGTGCCAGCATCGGTCACACCACCGTCGACGCCAAGGCTGTCGGTATCAGCTTGTATGGTCCTTACCTGCTAGTGGTGGAACTGGCCTCGATGCTGCTGCTTGCTGCAGCGGTAACGGCTTTCCACCTCGGCCGCAACGAGGCGAAGGAGTAATCACATGCCTGCAATTCCTCTCGAGCATGGCCTGGCAGTCGCCGGCATCCTGTTCTGCCTCGGCCTCGTCGGCCTGATGGTGCGCCGCAACATTCTTTTCGTGTTGATGAGCCTGGAAATCATGATGAACGCCTCGGCTTTGGCTTTCATCGTCGCGGGCAGCCGTTGGGCGCAGCCGGATGGACAGATCATGTTCATCCTGGTGATCAGCCTGGCAGCCGCTGAGGCCAGTATCGGCCTGGCGATCCTGCTTCAGCTGTATCGCCGCTTCCACACTCTCGACATCGATGCAGCCAGTGAGATGCGCGGATGAACCTTCTCTTTCTGACTTTCGTTTTCCCCCTGATCGGCTTCCTGCTGCTGTCGTTCTCGCGCGGACGGTTCTCGGAGAACCTGTCGGCGCTGATCGGTGTCGGTTCGATCGGCCTCTCGGCTATCGTCACCGCCTATGTGATCTGGCAGTTCAACGTCGCGCCGCCTGAAGGCGGTGCGTACAGCCAACTGCTGTGGCAGTGGATGTCGGTGGATGGCTTTGCGCCGAACTTCACCCTGTACCTGGACGGACTCTCGGTAACCATGCTTGGCGTGGTCGTCGGCGTGGGCTTCCTGATCCACCTGTTCGCCTCCTGGTACATGCGCGGTGAAGCGGGCTACTCGCGCTTCTTCGCCTACACCAACCTGTTCATTGCCAGCATGTTGTTCCTGATCCTGGGCGACAACCTGCTGTTCATCTACTTCGGTTGGGAAGGCGTAGGCCTGTGTTCGTACCTGTTGATCGGTTTCTACTACAGCAACCGCAACAACGGTAACGCCGCACTCAAAGCCTTCATCGTTACCCGTATCGGCGACGTGTTCATGGCCATCGGCCTGTTCATTCTGTTCCAGCAACTGGGCACCCTGAACGTTCAGGAACTGCTGGTGCTGGCACCGCAGAAGTTCCAGGCAGGTGATTTCTGGATGGTCCTGGCCACCCTGATGTTGCTTGGTGGTGCGGTGGGTAAATCTGCCCAGCTGCCACTGCAGACCTGGCTGGCAGACGCGATGGCCGGTCCTACCCCGGTTTCGGCACTGATCCACGCCGCAACCATGGTTACCGCCGGCGTCTACCTGATTGCTCGTACCCACGGCCTGTTTGCCCTGGCACCTGACGTACTGCACCTGGTCGGTGTGGTCGGCGGTGTGACCCTGGTGCTGGCGGGCTTCGCGGCCCTGGTCCAAACCGACATCAAACGTATCCTCGCCTACTCGACCATGAGCCAGATCGGCTACATGTTCCTGGCGCTGGGCGTTGGTGCCTGGGACGGCGCGATCTTCCACCTGATGACCCACGCCTTCTTCAAGGCCCTGCTGTTCCTTGCTTCCGGTGCGGTAATCGTTGCCTGCCACCACGAGCAGAACATCTTCAAAATGGGCGGTCTGTGGAAGAAGCTGCCGTTGGCCTACGCCAGCTTCATCGTCGGTGGTGCCGCTCTGGCTGCCCTGCCGCTGCTGACTGCCGGTTTCTACTCCAAGGACGAGATCCTCTGGGAGGCCTTCGCCAGTGGCAACAACGGCTTGCTCTACGCCGGCCTGGTCGGTGCGTTCATGACCTCGCTGTACACCTTCCGCCTGATCTTCATCGCCTTCCACGGCGAAGCCAAGACCGAAGCTCACGCCGGCCACGGGATTTCCCACTGGCTGCCGCTGGGTGTGCTGATCGTGCTGTCGACGTTCATCGGTGCCTGGATTCATCCACCACTGGCGGGTGTTCTGCCGCAGAGCGTTGGCCATGCCGGTGGCGAAGCCAAGCACAGCCTGGAAATCGCCTCGGGCGCTATCGCCATCGCCGGTATCCTCCTGGCCGCGCTGCTGTTCCTGGGCAAGCGTCGCCTGGCAACCGCGATCGCCAACAGCGGCATCGGCCGCGTCCTCTCGGCCTGGTGGTTCGCTGCCTGGGGCTTCGACTGGATCTACGACAAGCTGTTCGTCAAACCTTACCTGTTGATCAGCCACATCCTGCGCAAGGATCCGGTTGACCGCAGCATTGGCCTGATTCCGCGTCTGGCAAAAGGCGGTCATGCCGCCATGAGCAAGACCGAAACCGGTCAGCTGCGCTGGTACACCGCTTCGATCGCCGTAGGTGCCGTGCTTGTACTTGGTGCCGTTGTTATGGCTGCGGTCTGATATGAACCTTGCGACTTTGCGAAAGGAATTGAGCCCGTCATGATTTTGCCTTGGCTGATCCTGATCCCCTTTATCGGCGGCCTGCTGTGCTGGCTGGGTGAGCGCTTCGGCGCCACCCTGCCGCGCTGGATTGCGCTGCTGACCATGTCCCTGCTGCTTGGTATCGGCCTCTGGCTGTGGGCCAACGGGGACTACACCCTGGCCCCTGCACCGGGTGCTGTACCCGAGTGGGCGTTCGAGTTCAAAGTACTGTGGATCGAACGCTTCGGCATCAGTCTGCACCTGGCCCTCGATGGCCTGTCGCTGCTGATGATCCTGCTCACCGGCTTGCTCGGTGTGCTTTCGGTACTGTGTTCCTGGAAAGAGATTCAGCGTCACGTCGGCTTCTTCCACCTCAACCTGATGTGGATCCTTGGCGGCGTGGTCGGTGTATTCCTGGCCCTGGACCTGTTCCTGTTCTTCTTCTTCTGGGAAATGATGCTGGTGCCGATGTATTTCCTCATCGCGCTCTGGGGTCACAGCTCCTCCGACGGCAAGAAGACCCGGATCTACGCAGCAACCAAGTTCTTCATCTTCACTCAGGCCAGCGGTCTGATCATGTTGGTGGCGATCCTGGGCCTGGTTCTGGTCAACTACAACAACACCGGCGTGATCACTTTCGATTACACCCAGTTGCTCAAGGCCGACCTGCCTGCTGGCACCGAATACCTGCTGATGCTTGGCTTCTTCATCGCCTTCGCGGTCAAGCTGCCGGTTGTTCCGTTCCACTCCTGGCTGCCTGATGCTCACGCCCAGGCACCGACTGCAGGCTCCGTCGACCTCGCCGGTATCTTGCTCAAAACCGCGGCCTACGGCCTGCTGCGCTTTGCCCTGCCGCTGTTCCCGAATGCCTCGGCCGAGTTTGCACCGATTGCCATGACCCTGGGTCTGATCGGGATTTTCTACGGTGCGTTCCTGGCCTTCGCTCAGACCGACATCAAGCGTTTGATCGCCTTCTCCAGCGTGTCGCACATGGGCTTCGTGCTGATCGGTATCTACTCCGGCAGCCAGCAAGCACTGCAAGGTGCGGTTATCCAGATGCTGGCTCACGGTGTTTCGGCAGCGGCCCTGTTTATCCTCAGCGGCCAGTTGTATGAGCGCCTGCACACCCGTGACATGCGCCAGATGGGCGGCCTGTGGCATCGCATTGCCTACCTGCCGGCGATCAGCCTGTTCTTCGCGGCAGCCTCGCTGGGCTTGCCTGGCACCGGTAACTTTGTTGGCGAGTTCCTGATCCTGATCGGCAGCTTCGTCAGCGCGCCATGGATCACGGTCATTGCTACCTCGGGCCTGGTGTTTGGTTCGGTCTACTCGCTGATCATGATTCACCGTGCCTACTTCGGCCCGGCGAAATCGGACGAAGTCCTGGCGGGTCTGGATACCCGCGAAATGATCATGGTGCTGGGCCTGGCTGGCCTGCTGATCTTGCTGGGCGTCTACCCGCAGCCGTTCCTGGACACTTCCGCCGCCACCATGAGTGGTGTGCAGCAGTGGCTCGGCTCCGCTTTCACTCAACTCGCTTCGGCCCGGTAAGAGCGCTATGGACCTGACGATTCAACATTTTATTGCGCTTGCGCCGCTGCTGATTACCAGTATCACCATTGTCGTGGTGATGCTGGCCATCGCCTGGCGCCGCAATCATTCGCAAACTTTCCTGCTGTCGACCGTGGGCCTGAATCTGGCCTTGCTATCGATTATCCCGGCACTGAAGACCGCCCCCCTGGCAGTCACCCCACTGCTGACCATCGACAACTTCGCCTGCCTGTACATGGCGTTGATCCTGGTTGCCACCCTGGCGTGCGTAACCCTTGCCCATGCCTACCTGGGCGATGGCGGCAAAGGCTACCCAGGCAACCGTGAAGAACTGTACCTGCTGATTCTCCTGGCCGCCCTCGGTGGCCTGGTACTGGTCAGCGCGCAGCACCTGGCTGGCCTGTTCATTGGCCTTGAGTTGCTGTCGGTACCGGTCTATGGCCTGGTCGCCTATGCCTTCTTCAACAAGCGTTCGCTGGAAGCCGGCATCAAGTACATGGTGCTCTCGGCAGCAGGTTCGGCCTTCTTGCTGTTCGGCATGGCCCTGCTATATGCCGACGCTGGCAGCCTGAGCTTCGACGGTATTGGCAAAGCCCTGGCAACTACCAGCATGCCTAGCCTGCTGGCACAGCTGGGCTTAGCCATGATGCTGGTGGGCTTGGCATTCAAACTGTCGCTGGTGCCGTTCCACTTGTGGACCCCGGACGTCTACGAAGGCGCCCCTGCGCCAGTCGCTGCGTTCCTGGCCACCGCCAGCAAGGTTGCGGTATTCGCCGTGGTGGTGCGCCTGTTCATGCTCTCCCCTGCGGCCAGTAGCGGCGTGCTGACCACCGTACTGTCGGTGATTGCCGTAGCATCGATCCTGATCGGTAACCTGCTGGCGCTGACTCAGAGCAACCTCAAGCGTCTGCTGGGTTACTCGTCGATCGCCCACTTCGGTTACCTGTTGATCGCCCTGGTGGCGAGCAAAGGTATGGCCGTCGAAGCCATTGGCGTGTACCTGGTCACTTACGTGATCACCAGCCTGGGCGCATTCGGTGTAATCACCCTGATGTCCTCGCCGTACAACGGCCGTGACGCTGATGCCCTGTACGAGTACCGCGGCCTGTTCTGGCGCCGTCCGTACCTGACGGCGGTACTGACCGTGATGATGCTGTCGCTGGCCGGTATCCCGCTGACTGCAGGCTTCATCGGCAAGTTCTACATCATCGCTACCGGCGTCGAGTCGCAGCTGTGGTGGCTGGTCGGTGCCCTGGTAATCGGCAGTGCCATCGGCGTGTTCTACTACCTGCGCGTGATGGTCACCCTGTTCCTGATCGAACCAAACCTGCGTCGTCACGATGCGCCGCTGAACTGGGAGCAGCGTACCGGTGGCGTCATGCTGCTGGCGATTGCGATCCTGGCCTTCGTGCTGGGTGTGTACCCGCAGCCATTGCTGGACATCGTTCAGCATGCCGGACTGCAGTTGATCGGCTGATCGACTTAGTTATAAAAAACACCCCGCCTTGGCGGGGTGTTTTTTTTAGGGAAGGTTCTAGGCGGGGTCAAATTGCGGTATGCCCTGGCTTGGCGCTACGACCTGGTAGTCATCGTTACACCTAGGCCCTGGTTGCAACGCTGCCCGGCGCAACTCTCCCCCAGCGCGCGGTAGGCGAACATCAGGGTTTGGCATGCCACTGGGTGACAGTTCATGGGTCATCTCAAACTCCGCGCGCACCGACCAACCGCAGGCTTCGGTGGTGCACTGCAGATAAGCTATTCGCAGGAAGATGTGTCGCCCCTCGCTGGTGCGAATGCGCATGCGACTCTTGCAATGAGGGCACACCAACTTGTAAGTACTCACGAATCTCTCCTGCCAAAGTCTGCGAACCACTGAACATGCCCGACAGCTACAACGCGAAATGTTCTGCTAACAGGGTAATAATTCATACATTTCAGAATCTGATGTAGTCTCATGCGTAGATGGAAAGCGTACTTTTTCCTTTTTCTCCCGGAATTCGTCATAGATCGATAATGTCCTTATGAGTTGCGTTTGATGTACCGAATCGTGATTACTCAGATCGAATATTGCCTTGCAAATATTCATAGAAGTATCCCACAGGAATACTCAGAATGAGTACAAATGGATTTACTGCTGTACTACGCCGAATGAAACTGATCACTGCATCCACGACAGACGCCGAGCTTTCAGTCGCACTGAACGTAAGCCCACAGACCTTGAGCAGTTGGAAAGGCCGCAACAGCATCCCATACTCATTATGCATAGGGCTCGCCACATGCCATGGAATTTCGCTGGACTGGTTGTTACTCGGAGAAGGCCCGCAACAACGCGCGCTTGGCGCAACGCCTACCGCTACGGATGAAAGCGCTCACGACTGGGAAACTCAGTTACTCACTCAACTGCGTGCGCTAGCTCCACAAGACCAGCGGGCGATTGCACAGGCAGTAGAAGAGAAGCACCGCTTTCGTCAGTTAGAGCGCCAGGTAGAGGACATGCACAGACTGCTGCAAGCCGATGGCTGAATCGAAAAGTTCTCAGGAGCCATTGCGCAAACGCTGCAAAATCTCACGAAGGTCCGCAGAGTCGAGCCAGATCATTACCTTGATGCTGATCGGAATAACCACCACAGCCGCAACGAATGCCGCCACACCACTCGACAGAAAGGGTGCCAACAACAGCACGAAAGGCGTAAACAGATAGCCAACACCCGCTGAAAGGAAGAGTGATCCCAGGCGCTGCCAAGCCTTGAGAGCCCGCCGGGTACTAGCGACCAGCCATGCCCCCAACACCGCACCGAATATTGTATCGCCGTCAATCGTCGGCATTGACGAAGCCAGGCCCAAGCCAATAAATACGCTGGAAAGACTCGCGCTGGTTGGCTCACTCATGTACTGGCGCTCCATTCGGACCGGGCCGGCGCGTGACCAGCAGTACATCGCTCTCCAGTGCCAAATGGGTGTTCGCCTCAACCGCACGCCGATAGCAACCCGACAAGAGTTGGTGCGCCGCCATGTCTTCCAGGCGCTTATAGCCTCGGTCTCGAAGTACCCTGCGCCATTGCGCAAACTCTCCTCCCGCCTTATGTGTCGCAGCTCGAGCTGCCACTTCCAATCGTGTATCGCTGATCGCACAGGTAAGTGCCAAATGTTGGCGCAGCTCCCGCAGGTCGATACTTGGCCAGAACGGATCGTCGCTGGTCAGCATGTAGCATCGATCAGCATGGTTTACTGCGTAGTTGTCGCTCTGCATATAGAGCTCCCTTGAGTTCATCGTTACCTTCACGCATCACAGTTGCTGCAACATTCCGTGGCGCAATCCCTTGAGCACCGCAGCAACTCGGTTGGTGACGTCGAACTTGCGCAGGATGTTGCTGACGTGGAAGTTCACAGTCGACTCCTTGCACTGGAGAATCTGTCCGATCTCCCAAGAGCTCTTCGCGTGGGCACACCAGAGAAGCACCTCCTGCTCCCGAGCGGTCAGTTTGAATTGAGCGCCTGGGTTATCACTAGTTAGGTCGTGCACAGGTTTTTTTGAGGTATGGGTTGTCATGGCTATTCTCCGCATTTTCTCCGGAGTCATTCCGGATCAGGGTGTGCCGTCACCATACAAACAGCACTTGCGTCACTTCCAGAAAGCCAACCTGTAGGGACCGACCTTACAAAACATATTTACGCTAACTTCAGCACTGTCTGTCGTGATCTGAAGTGATTTTCGGTCGTCTGAGCTTCGATGATCACTGCCCTCTGCTGTTGGAGTCGTACGATGCGCCCCGCTTTACTCTCCCCCTCCTCCCTTGGTGTGCTCGGGTTGTTCGTTGCAATAAATCCGGCACTGGAGGCTGCCCCACTGGAACTGGGACAGGTGCTGATCGAAGACCGACAGCAGAACGAATTGGAAGCAGCCCAAGAGCGCTTGCGCCAAGTACCAGGCTCGACGAACCTTGTGGACATGCAACAAGTAGAGCAAGGTCGGGTCGCAAGTAACGAGGATGTCCTTGCCTATCAACCGGGCGTGTTTGCCCAGTCGGCTGGCAACGATGGCGTCAAACTGTCGATTCGCGGATCGGGCATCAACCGCGCGCCGGGAAGCCATGGCTCGGGCGTCTACGTGATGTTCGACGGTTTGCCGTTGACCGGCCCCGGTGGTACTCCTTATGAATTGTTCGAGCCGCTCTGGCTGAGCCGTGCCGAAGTGCTGCGTGGCGCCAACGGCTTCGACCGCGGTGCCCTGGCACTGGGCGGCGCCATCGACTACGTCACCCACACTGGCCATGACGCGGCGCCGTTGCAGGTGCGTTACGAAATCGGCAGCCGTGGCTATGCCAAGCGCCAGATAAGTTCGGGACAGGTGCTGGGGGATCTGGACTATTACGTAGCCCTGACCGACTCCGAGTACGATGGTTATCAGCAACACAGCAGCGGCAGCAGCAAGGGCATCGCCGCCAATGTCGGTTATCGCTTCAATCCGAACCTGGAGACCCGCTTCTACCTGCGTTACCGGGAAACCGAGAATGACCTGGCTGGGCGCCTCACCAAAGCGCAGATCAAGCACGATCCGCGAGCCGCCAACCCACTCTACCTGAGCCGTGATGCCAGCCGTCCGCAGCCAGGCAGTACCTGGCTGGGGAACAAGACAACGTTTTTTCTCGACGGAGATTCTCGTCTGGAAACCGGACTGGTCTACCACGATTATCCTATGGACCTGCGTGAGGGGCCCAATCGGCTGAAAGTGGCCTACTCCGACGTCAGTGGGACCTTGAACTACTTCCGTCGCGACACCCTGTTCAACCACGAAAGCAAAACCACCCTTGGTTGGCGCACCACCAAACACCTACCTAACAGCGGTGCCTCCGAGTTCGTTCGTGTACCAGCTACCCTAGCCGTCGGCACCCGCACACGCGATTTCAGCTACCAAGGCTCTGACAGCGTCGTGCATGTCGGCAACGAGCTGGAGTTGGCCCCCGACTTATGGCTAACCAGCGGGCTGGCGATGATTTATACCCGACGTGAAAGTGCGGTGACTTACCCGGAAAATGGTGGAAAGGTAAGCCAGCATGACTGGGATTACGCGCCGCGCCTGGGCCTGCGCTATGACCTGAACCCAGGTTTGCAGCTATTCGGCAACCTTAGTCGCTCGGTTGAGCCACCTCATCCATGGGCATTGATCTGGAGTTCGCCGCGGGTCAATGGTCTGCAAACCCAGCCCATCGAAATGCAAAACCAGACAGCGACAACGCTGGAGCTTGGTGCCCGAGGAGACTCGAGTTTCGGTCGATGGGACCTGGCTTGGTACTACTCGCACGTACGTCACGAACTGCTGGCGGTCGAGATCGTACCCGGCCTGCCCGCAGCCGAGTTCAACGCCAGCCCGACCGTGCACCAAGGTGTTGAAGCCGGCCTCGACAGCCTGCTCTGGGAGCGCGGCGGGGTTGGCAAGCTTTCCCTGCGCCAGGCCTATACCTTCAGCGATTTCCACTACCGCGACGACGACGTTTTCGGCGATAACCGCCTGCCCGGCATCCCGATGCACTATTACCAAGCCGAATTACGTTTCGATTTGCCGAGCGGGTTGTACGCCGGGATCAATACTCAGATGGCTTCCAAGGTGCAGGTCGATTACGCCAACAGCTACCCAACTGATGCCTACGCCCTGCTCGGCGCAACCCTGGGTTACAACTCCCCCAAGCAGGACTGGCAGACGTGGCTCGACCTGCGCAACCTGACCAACAAGCGTTATGCCGCCACGGTGACTCCCGGCTATAACGACAACGGCAAGGACACTCCCCATTCGACGCCTGGCGAAGGCTTTGGCGTCTACGCTGGAGTGTCTTACAGCTTCCGTTAACTGGGCAGTTGCACCTGGGGCTTGGTCGAGACAAAGATCCCCCAACTGGACATGAACAGCGCGGCGATCAACGGGCCGATGACAAAGCCGTTGAGCCCGAATACCGCCAGCCCTCCGAGAGTGGAAACGAGGATCAGGTAATCGGGCATTTTGGTGTCCTTGCCCACCAGCATGGGCCGCAGCAGGTTGTCGACCAGACCGATCACAAATATGCCAAACGCCGCCAGCACCGCCCCCTGCCATATCGCGCCGGTGGCCACGAAGTAGATCGCCACGGGCGCCCAGACGATCCCTGCGCCGACGGCCGGAAGTAGCGACAGGAATGCCATCAGCACTCCCCAGACCAACGCGCTGGGGATGTCCAGGATCCAGAAAATGATTCCGCCAAGGGCGCCCTGGGTCACCGCCACCAGCAGGTTGCCTTTGACCGTGGCCCGTACCACCCGGTTGAACTTGAGTTGCAGACGGCGCTTTTGCTGCTCGGCCAAAGGTAACGCGGTGCGTATTTTGCGTACCAACTCAGCACCGTCACGCAAGAAGAAGAACAGCAAATAGAGCATCACGCCAAAGCTGACCAGAAACTCGAATGTACCCTGGCCAAAGCTGAACGCCTGAGAAGCAAAGAACTGACTGCCCTGTAAAGCACTATTGGCAATCTTGTCCCGCAAACCGTCCAGGTCCCCCATGCCCATGCGCTCCAGACCGTTTTGCGCGAATGCCGGAAGGATGTCCTTGAAGCGCTCAATGTAGCCGGCCAGGTCCAACTGGCCCGTTTCGATATTCTTGTACAGCGCAGCCCCTTCCTGGACCAGCAACATACTGATGATGATCACCGGGAGAATGGCGATCACCAGGCAGATCAACAACGTCAAGCCGGCGGCCAAGTTGCGTCGCCAGTCCAGGCGTGCCAACAAGCGCCGCTGTAGCGGCGCAAAGACGATGCCGAGGATCACTGCCCAGAAAACCGCACCGTAGTAAGGTAGCAGGATCCAGATGAAGGCAATCGTGACCAGGGCCAATAGCATGTGCAGGGCCCTGTGCTGCAGGTTGGTTTCGTTCATATGCGCTCCGTTGCCGTTCACAACGTTAGTGCATGGCGCGGCGGCAAAAGTGCCGTTCACCCAGAACAATTAACCTCTTCAGAGGCCGGTGTGCCTGCCAGGACCTGCGCGTGCCCCGCGTGCCAGTTGTCCATGGTTCGGCCCATTTTCACATCGCTGTCCCAGATAAAGTTGGCCTTTAGCTCGATGTGCACGTAATCCTCTTTTATCCTGTCGGCTGACGCAGCAGGGTTGCCGCTGGCAGGGAGTTGCCAGGCTCGCTGGTCAGCCGAGGTGCTCCAGGTGATGGGGCTCGATAGCGCCAGGTTGGCGAATGTAAAAGTGCAATCGCTGGCGTCTGCCCCAGTTTGCGCCTTCCAGTTCCAGCGGTACGTGCTATCCACGTCCAGGCCTTCGTTCAATGTGTACTGAGTGCGAAAACCCGGATGTGCATCGACAAGTTTTGCCACTGCGATGGACCAAGGTCCATGCGAGAGAATCAAAGTCATTGATATTCCTTAACGCAGACTGCAAGCCGACATTGAGCCATCGGCCAGAAGAAAGAGCTGTTCAGGTTCGAGAATGTGCACATCCTTGCCTTCGACCTTGATCAGGCCATTTTGCTGGAGGCGAGTGAACACACGAGATACGGTCTCTCCGGCCAGTCCCAGGTAGTTGCCGATTTCGTTGCGCGAAATACTCAAATGCAACCGGTTGGCCGCATAGTCAAGGGCGCGAAAACGGGCCGCCAGATTAACCAGCAAGGTCACCACTCGCGCATCGGCGGCCTTTTTGGAAAGCAGGCGCGTCATTTGCTGGGTATCGCGGATTTCACGGCTCATCGCCCGCATCAGATGTCGGCGCAGTTGCGGTAGCCGCGTCAACAATTGGTCGAGTGGCCCGAAAGGCAGTTCACAAACGTAGGTTTCCTCAAGCGCCTGGACTGAAACCAGATAGGCTTGTGCGTCCACGCCAGACAAACCAATCAGCTCACCGGGCAAATGAACGCCGACAATTTTCTCCTCACCGGTTTCACTCAGGCTGATGGATTTCATTGCGCCTGAACGAATCGTGTAGATCGAATTGAAGCTGTCTCCTTGGCGAAACAGAAAGTCGTCTTTCTTCAATGGCCGGCCGTGCCTGACCAGATCATCCAGGGTGTCGACTTCTTCGTGGCTCACAGAGCCTGCCAGGCATAGCGACGCCAGGCTGCAGGTCTTGCAACTGGCCTGGCGATGAGCATGCAAGCGAACGGCTTCAGACATTTATTGGCCCCCAATGAGATAGCACACTTTGTGCGCTAGATAATTGTCCCGCGGGCCGATTTCAAATCCTTATCAAGAATCTTTATTTGATGTCAAAGCATTGATTTCATTGAGTTATTGATGCGAAGACGTTGCATATGGCCGAGGTATGCAATCACCGCTGTGTAGCCGATTCCGGCGCTTTCTATCACCGTCGGACAGGGCCCGACCCCCACCACTGATCCAGCCCTGCGCAGCACCCAAAGCGCCCTTGATACAGATCAATGTCTTGAAGCGATGTTGCCGATAGCATTCCCGCCTTTCGCCGCGATCCGACCATGACCCTGCCCGCCAAACCTGAATTGCTCGCCCCTGCCGGCACCCTGAAGAACATGCGCTACGCCTTCGCCTATGGCGCCGACGCGGTGTACGCAGGCCAGCCGCGCTACAGCCTGCGAGTGCGCAACAACGAGTTCGACCACGCTAACCTGGCCTTGGGTATCAAAGAAGCTCAAGCCCAGGGCAAGCGCTTCTACGTAGTGGTCAACATTGCACCTCATAACGCCAAGCTCAAGACCTTCCTCAAAGACCTCGCACCGGTCATCGAGATGGCCCCGGATGCTTTGATCATGTCCGACCCCGGCCTGATCATGCTGGTGCGCCAGCACTTCCCGCAGATGCCGATTCATTTGTCGGTGCAAGCCAACACCGTGAACTGGGCCAGCGTCGAATTCTGGCGCAGCCAGGGACTTACCCGGGTGATTCTTTCGCGTGAACTGTCGCTGGAAGAAATAGAGGAGATTCGTCAGCAGGTGCCGGCGATGGAGCTGGAGGTTTTCGTCCACGGCGCGCTCTGCATGGCCTACTCCGGCCGCTGTTTGTTATCGGGCTACCTTAACCGCCGCGATGCCAACCAGGGCAGTTGCACCAACGCCTGCCGCTGGAAATACAGCGCCACGCCGGCCACTGAAGATGCCAGCGGCGACATCGTTCGCGAAGTGCAACCGACTCTGGGTGTGGGCGCACCCACCGAGCAGGTGTTTCTGCTTCAGGAAAGCAATCGTCCAGACGAAGACATGCCCGCGTTCGAGGATGAGCACGGCACCTACATCATGAACGCCAAGGACCTGCGCGCGGTACAGCACGTCGAACGGCTGACCCGCATGGGTGTGCACTCGCTGAAAATCGAAGGCCGGACCAAGTCGCACTTTTATTGCGCCCGCACCACCCAGGCCTATCGCCAGGCTATCGATGATGCCGTGGAAGGTCGGGAGTTCGACCGCAGCTTGATGCTCAACCTCGAGTCATTGGCACAGCGCGGTTACACCGAAGGTTTCCTGCGCCGTCACGTGCATGATGAGTATCAGAACTACCAACGTGGCAACTCGGTTTCCGATCGCCAGCAATTTGTTGGCGAACTGACGGGTGAGCGCGTCGATGGTTTGGCAGAAGTACGGGTCAAGAACCGCTTTGCCCTGGGTGATCACTTGGAGTTGATGACACCGCGGGGCAACTATCACTTCGACCTCCATCAACTGCGCGACCGCCAGGGCGCAGCGATCGACGTGGCACCAGGTGATGGACACACGGTCTACCTGCCGATTCCCGAACAGGTCGAGCTGGAGTTTGGGTTGCTGTTGCGCGAATTGGTGCAGTAACTGCCGCACCGCCATTGCGGGGCGCGTTTCGACGCGCCCGGCGGTACGAAACTCAATCAAGGCGCAGTTTTTGCCAGTACCGCAGGCTCCGCCTCTCTGATTACCTGCAAACGATACTGCGGGTCAGCCTTGATCTGTTCCTCGGTAAAAGGCAGCACATGCCATTGCTTGGCCGAAAAGGCACGGGTCTGGTCACTGGCGTGTGGCGAGCTTGCTTCGCTGGACTCGGAAAACGCCAGCACACCCAGTGCCTGCGGGCCTTTCACATCAAAGGTCACCAGTTGCAAGTAACTGGTGCCACTGACCACCAGACGCTTGCCCGGCGCTGTCGGCACACTCTGGATTGCGTTGTACACCCCCAAGCTTGCCGGCCCACCATGGATCGGCGTGCCATCAGCGGCTTGCTGAATCTGTCCCCAACGCGCATCGGCAGCAAGGCCGGCACGCTCCACCTCCGCCAGCGACGCGAGCGCCGCATCGTTCAACGCGCGTGCCACGTCGGCACGCTCGACAGCCAAGCCACGTGGGGTGTGCTGGGGGTCAGCTGGATCGAATGTCACGCGCCAGAAGTCTGGATGCTCGAGCAAGCTCTGCAAGATATTCTGAAAGTGCACCAGGCCCATGCCACTGTCCAGATCAGCACGCAGGTTCCAGGTTTTCAGGCTGCTGCACAGTGCCGCCAATTGCGACGCTGGCGGTTGCGCTCCACACCACTGCAACATATCCGGCAGCACCAATTCGGCCAGGTAGACCTGGTTGTCCATCACCATTTGTTGCAGATCAGCGCCGGTCAGCTTGTCGTCCCGACTCAATCGCTGCAATGCATAGCGAGTGCGCGGCCCCAGGGGCTGGTCTTCGCGACTGATCAACGGTGAGTAACCACGCAAGGGCTGCGCCGGGTTGACCATCCAGGCCGAATCATTGGAGTGCTGGACAAAGTCGTTGCGGCTCAGGCTTGGCTGAAGCTGCGCAGGAAAGATACCCGCCTGCGCTGCACGCGCATCAATCTTCCAGTTACAGGCACTGCGCGAGCCATCGAGCACAACCATGCCTTGCCCGGCAGCCGGGTCACTGCACTGCGTCAGCAACGCAGCATCGACATAGGGCACCACCGATTGATTCAGATACAAGGTCTGCCCCTTGGCATCCACAGCCAAGGTGTTGACCCATGGAATACCCTGCAGGTGCTGAACCGAGTCCTGCAGCGCCTTCAGGCTCTGTGCCTGGTTCATGCTGTACCACTGCTGCAGAACCCGGGTATTTTCCAGGTTCGCATCGCGCAGGCTGAACGCATGTTGCTTGCTCCAATCCAGCCGGCCAGGCCATTGCACGACCGGGCCAAACACCGAACTGTAGACATCTCGGTTGACCGCAGTGAGCTTGCCGTCCTCGCCCTTGACCATCACCGTCAGACGCTGACGACTCAGGGGTAAGGACTTGCCATCAAGCATGTAACGGGTGGCATCCTTGGGATCGAGTTCGAGGCGATACAGGGTGAAATGGCTGGAGGTGTCCACCGTATGGGTCCAGGCGAGGTGGCGGTTAAAGCCGATGTTGATCAACGGTAACCCGGGTAATGCCGCGCCCATGACGTCCAGCTTGCCTGGCACAGTCAGTTGCATCTGATAAAAACGCATACCACCGGCCCAGGGGAAATGCGGGTTGGCGAGCAACATGCCGCGCCCATTGGCAGAGCGCTCACTGCCCACGGCCACCGCATTGCTACCTCGCTCAAGGGCAAAATTATCCTGACGCGCCTGGGCAACACCCATGTCCTGGTTCGTACCCAACTGCCCCACTACACCGGGTGGTGTCGCGCCAGCCAAGGCCTCGGCGAACTGGCCGACGCCGCCTTCAACCAACAGGCGTCGGGTCAACTTGACCAGATCCAGGGAGGTGATCGGGCGCAACCATTGCGCCTGCAAGCATTGCGCACCTTGTCCCTTGGCGAGCAGCTCGGCCAGTGCACGGTTGTATCCCTTGGCATAACCTTCAAGCAAGGCACGCACCTCACTCGATTGCGCCTGCCAGAAGCCGAATACCGCAGAGGGGGTATTGAGCCAGTTGAAAAACAGATCGCTGCCCAGGTTCTTGCGCTGCTCGAAGGTGACCTGGTCGGGGCCGAAGAAGCGTGAGCGCTCACCGTTGACGGTAACCACCTCGTTGGCCAGCAGGCACAGATTGTCTTGCGCATAGGCGTAGCCAATTCCGTACCCCAGCCCCTGTTCATCGTGCGCCAGGATGTGCGGCACCCCAAAGCTGGTACGGCGTATTTCGGCGCTGGCATCACCTGCGACGACCCGAGCCTGGGAGGTAAAACTGAGGCCGACGAGCAGCCCGGCCAGACAGACGCGTGCCAATGGACGAGGGTTGATCACGAATACTCCTTCACAGATCACAACGCGAATGATCCTGATTGAACGAAGCACAGCGAAAAAAATTACGGAAATTACGCTCGAGAAACGTCTTTACCAAAGCGACTCAAGTTTTTTTTCGACAGGTACTGCAGTTTTGCGCCGCTCATTCGTCTTATAGGTGTAAGCATCACAAAAACGGTATCTGAACTGGCCATGAAAAGGAGCGTTCACATGTATAACCAGCAACAGGCAGGGATCGCCACCAGACCAGTGCGCAAGGCTCGCCAAGTGCTGCCGGTAGTAAAAATCGACGGCGGCGAAAGCGAGCGCCCGGGCAACGAACATATCCGCGAACTACTGAGGTCGTTCGGGCTTCGCACCAGCCTGATCCGCCTGAAGGTGATCGACGCCTTGCACTCGGCCCACCGCAATGGGCGCAGCATCGGCGTACGCGGTGTGCACAGTCAGCTTGAACAGCTGGACATTCCGCTGTCATTTCTAAGCGTTCGTGAAGTGCTCAAGCGCTTGTGCACTGAAGGCGTAATCAGCATGGACAACGAAAAGTGCTACACCCTCAACCCCGAGGCGCGCAGCATTCTCGAACAATTCGGCCCCCGTTGAGCGAAAGGCCGGCAACGAGCCGGCCGCGCAGATCATTCAGATTTTGACCTTGCGTCGCATGATGCCGTTGATCACCACCACCGCGACCGCGACACCGATAGCGATGTACTGGAACACTTGCTCGCTGATCGTGCCTTGCTTTTGCAGGTAGGACAGGCCGAGCATGATCCCCAGCACCAGCAGGGAGATCAGGATGGAGTATTTCAGGCGTTGACCTTGACTCATTGGTATTTCCTTGCGACTTCGGGATATGTGGCCCAGAACGGCCTGCGCGTATCATACAACGCGCCCATGATCCGGGCGGACAATTTCCTTTTCCCGTCAATCGACCTGGCACCGGTCTTGGACCGATAAGCCTGTTGCTCATGCGTCTGACCGCTGAGCATGGGTTGGCCAACCATGCGCCATGCATTTATGCCATTAGACTGAGCAATCAAGGCTTAGCGACGTGTCCGGCATAACCTTCCTAAGCAACACACCCTTGTTGCCTACAAATCACATACCCGATGCCCACCGCCCTTGCTGCGCTTGCAGCCTGTTATGAGCGGCGCGGATGTTCAACCATGAGGGCGTCAAGTTAACTCCAACAAGGAAGTCATCATGGAACTGCGCGACCTCGAACGTATCGACATTCACCAACTTCCCCATTCACTGCAGATGCTCATTGAATGCCTGGGCATCGAAAATGCCTACAACCTCACCAATGCCTTTGGTGGCCGCCCCAAATACATTCCCAAGCATCGTGAACGGACTGCTCTGGCCCAGGTGCTCCCCGCCCATGCACTCGATGCCTTGATCAAACGCTATGCTGGCATGGCCCTGGAAATTCCCAAGGTCGACCATTTCCTGCGCCAGTTGCGCAATCAGCAAATTCAGCAGGAAAGCGCCAAAGGTTTGTCACGTAGCATGCTGGCCAACAAATACGGTTTGAGCTTGCGCCAGATCGGCAACATCCGCCGGCAGGAGCCCTGCGCGCACCCCTTGAGCCAGTGAATACTTGCTTCACTCACCGGCGCAATGGTGACAGCAACGAGGTCATCGAGGCTGTCACCGCGCCACAATAGCGACCGTCAGAAGTCGCGTTTGTAGAAAATGTCCAGAGAGCTTGCCAGGCCACTGGCGGCCTCCAGATAAACCTTCTTGCTCAACTTGTAGCGCAACGCGACGGTGTTGACAGGCTCGAACACACCCACCCCGTACCTTAGGCTCAAACGTTCGGTAAGGTTGCCGCTGGCGACCACACTGGTGCTGTTACCGCTGCCTTCAGTATCCAACTGGAAATCATCGATGCCCAGGCTCGACGCCAGGCTCCCGGTAACCCCGGCGCTGGTCGCCAGCCCGAGGCCAAGGGCCGCTTCGGCAAGCATGTTGTTGTCCTCACCGCTAGTGCCCAGCGGCCGGCCCATGACCAGATACGAGAGTGCTTGCTCCTGGCTCATGGCCGGTTCGGAAAACACTTGCGTGGTGGGCTGTTCGGCACTGCCGCTCAAGCGGATACCAGCAATGACATCATCAGTCTGGCGGATCGCCTCGATGTCCAGGTAAGGCTGATCGATAGGCCCGGCAAACAGCAGTCGTGCACGACGAATCGTCAGCCGCTGACCATAAGCACGGTAGCGGCCATCAGCCAGGCTGAGCTCGCCACGGGTATCCAGGTTGTCGCCGATATGCACATGCCCGAGAAGATTGGCGGTCAGTCCAAAGCCACTGAATGATAGCTTGTCGCTGCCCACTTCAACATCGATGTCCATGGCCACGGCCATCGGCGCCTTGCCCTCTTCGGTCTGATGGCCAACGATGACCGTGTCATCGGAAACCTTGACCGTCGATGGCGGCAGCTCACGTACGGTGATCTTGCCCTTGGGCACCCGCACCTTCCCAGATACCGCCAACTTGTCCTCAAGCAGCGTTATTTTCAGGTCCGGTTCTACCTCAAGGTTTGCATAGGGCTCGACAGTGACTGGCAGGCGCTGACCTTGCAATTGCAGGTCGACCGCCAACGCTCGTCCCCAGCCGATCTGGCCACGCAAACTGCCTTGGCCGGCTTCACCACTTTTCCAGGCGCCGTCGAGCAGGACCCGCTCACCCGCGATCAATGCTTGCAGTCGCAGGTCTTTAAGGCTGATTGGCAATTCTGCGCCAGCCACTTCACCGCCAGTAAGGTTCAAGCTGCCATTGACCTGGGGCTGGAGCAAAGTACCTGAGAGCTGACCGCTGCCATTGAGTTGTCCGGCCAGCCGCTCGACCATGGGGGCAAATGGACGCGCGATGGCCAAATCCAGCCCGGTCAGGCGGAAATCGCCAGTCAAAGGTTTGTTGCGGGCTACCGGGTCGAGACGGGTGACCACTGACAGCTCGCCCAAGCGTTCACCTTTGAAGTTCAGGCGAGTATCAACCCGGCGAGGCGACAGGTCGCTTTGCAGGCGCAGGGTTTGATACGGAAAATCGAGCCATTGGCCCTTTTCACGCAGGCGCAGAGTGCCACCGCTGGCGTCGACGATGATGGTGCCTTTCGGGCCGCTGGCCGGAACATCCAGGTTGATGTCGGCATTGAGCAGGCCCTGCCAGGCAAAATCCTTTGGCAACCACTGGGCCAAGCTCTGCAACGGGAACTGCTTCAAGTGGTAGCGCAGGCGTGGATCCGGCGCCAGACGTTGGTCTTCACCACACAGACTCGCTTGCCCGGAACGCCAGCAATGGGCACCAAAATCTATTTGCCCGCTGGCCAGGCGCTGCAGCTTCGCAGGCGCTTGTAGCTGCCAGTCCTGACCACCGGCCTGGATCCGGCCACTGGCAAGCCGCCCACGCCAGTTGCTCTTGTCCAGTTGGCCATCGGCGGCCAGATCAAACTTGAGCTGAGGCCCATCCAACGCCACGTCCAATTGCTGCTGGCGGATATCACCGCGCCCTTTGGCAATGAGCGTGCCCAGGCTGGTCTCGCCCAAGCGAATGCCACCAGCTTGCAAATCGATCAGTGCACGTTGAGCCGCATCCAGGCGCGCATCCAGCACCAAGCGCTGCAAATGGTTGTCAGCATGGGCCAACTTCTGCCCCTGCAACGTCAATGTACCCTGCGGTGCCTTCAAGGTGCCGGAGACTTCCAGCTTACCTTTCGCCTGACCTTGCAGCTGCGGCCAAAGTTGGCCGAGACGTGGCAGATCGAGATCCAATTGACCGGCCAGGCGTTGCTGCACACTGCCGCTCCCCTTGATATGGTTGTCGCCCAAGCGAATATCCAGCGTGCCCAGTGTCCAGCTCTGGCCCGCCCCCTGGGCAATCGCTTTGAGTACCGCAGGTTGTCCGCGCAAGCGCCCTTTCAAATCAAGCTCTGCATCGAGGCTGAGTTGCCCCTCCTTTATCTGCCCTTTACTACGCAGTGGGCCAGCCAGGGTGCCAGGCAGTTCGGCGAGCCAGTAGGCCGGGTTCAGCGCGGAAAGTTCGAGGGCAGCGTCCCAGGCAACAGCATCGGCAAATTGCACACCGACATTGCCCTCGAGCTTGCCTTGCCCGGCATTGAGCGCCAGTTGCGCAAAGCTGATCTGTTTCAAATCACCCTTGAATGGGCTGTTAACGCTGAACGCACCTGCAGGCCCGTCCAGATCACCCTTGAACTCACCTTGGTAATTGCCATCACGGTACTGCACTTGACCAATGAAACGGTGCAGCGTCACTTGCGGCGCCGCTTCCAGTGGGTAGAGGCGCAGCCAAGGGAAGTCCAACCAGTCAATGGTTGCCTCGGCGTTCAAACCTTGCTGCCAATCGACGTTGGCCGTGAGTTTGAGGCGCTTGTCTGCACTGGCGGTGAGATCCAGCGCACTCAATTGCGCGCCCTTGGCGTCGACCTTACCCTGCAAGTTCAAGGCTACCGGCTCTTGCTCGGCCGGCAGACTGGCAGTGCCAAGCAACTGATAGCCACTTTGCAGGTTGCCCTGGGCACTGAGCTCAAGGTTGTTCAATTGCACGGTGTCAGGCAGGTCGGCAGCGGGCTTGAACGCCTGCGCGCTAATCTGCAACTTCGCTGGCAGTTGCTCGGTCAACGCTTGCAGCTCGCCCTTGAGCCGCGCGTTCAGATAGCCGCTGCTGTTACCGGTGATCTTCAGCGTTTTCTGCAGTTCGCCGTTGATCTGCAAAGCCAGTTGCCATTGCTGGTTATCAACCTTGGGTAACTGCAACTGCCCCTCAAGCTGCAACGGCCAGTCGCCCTCGGGCTGGAGCAGACCTTGCAGACTCAAATGCAAGTCGTCGCGCTGTAACTGCAGGCTATCGATCTGCAAACCGCCAACGGTCCAATGCGCTGCCAGTTGCAACTGGCTCAACTGTTCATTGCCATCGAGGCGCAGATGGCCAATGCGTACCTCGCCCAACTCGATCGCTACGGGGAGCTTCAGGGCCGGCAGTTGTACAGGCCCGCTATCAGACTCGGATTCACTCGGGGCGAAGGCAAGATTTACCTGATCGGCTTGCAAACGCTCGATGCACACTGTCATGCGCAGAAGGCAGGAAGGTGACCAGGAAAAGACCGGCGCCACCAGCTCGACCCGATTCCCGCCCTGCTCCCACACCACGCGATCGGCCTGCCAACCACCCGCCAGGCGTCCTTGGAACGTCTCCAACTGCAGGCCTGGAACCATTCCCAGGGCCCAGCGGCTACCTGCTTGGCTTCCCAGTATCAGGCCCACCGCAAGCAGCACCACCAGCACCAACGCCAACAGACCGAGGAGGAAGTTTCTAATGATGCGACTCACAGTTCCGGCCCCATGGAGAAGTGCAGACGGATACCGCCGTCGTCATCCAGCGCATGGGCCAGATCCAGACGCAACGGCCCGACTGGAGATACCCACCTGACACCGATGCCGACACCGGTCTTGAGGCTTGGCAACTCCAAATTGTTGAATGAATTACCCTGATCGACAAAGGTTGCCACGCGCCACTTATCGACGACTTCGTATTGATATTCAGCACTGCCGGCAACCAGGTAACGGCCACCGATACGATCGCCATCGGAGTTCTCCGGCGACAGGCTCTGGTAGTCATAACCCCGCACGCTCTGGTCACCACCGGCAAAAAAGCGCAGCGATGGCGGCATCGAACTCTGGTAGTCGTTGGTGGCGCTTCCGCCGAACTGAATACGGCCCAGAAAGCGGTGCTTCTGGCCCAGGGTGGCAAGCCCTTTGAGCACTACGTTGGCATGCAACAGGTTGGTATCCGATACCAGGCCTTCTTTGGCGGCCTGTACATCGAACTGCAGACGGTATCCATTGTGCGGATCGATGCGGTTGTCGCTGCGCAAGTAGGAATAGCTGACACCCGGCATCAGCAAGTTACTCAAGCCCGAGTCGTCACCCAGACGATATTCTTCGCGCTGGTATTTGAGCGACAGCACGCGCTGCCAGCCACTGGGCAACTTGCTGTGCCATTCGGGGCCGACGGTGAGCAACTTGCTCAAGGTGTCAGTGCCGGCAATTTCTTCGTTCTGGTAGCCACCGGCAAAACGAAATTTATCGGTCAATGGTGGGTCCAGCGGAATGTCGTACCACAGCCCAACGTTCTGGCGCGGTGCCGACAATTCTGTTTCCCAACCATAGCTATGGCCTTGCGGATTGACCCAGTGACGGGTCCAGTTGGCCTTGCCGCGAGGCCCGACGTCAGTCGAAAAACCCAGGCCCAGGCCCATGGTCCTCGGCTTGCGGGTGGTAAGTTGCACCGCCACGGGAATGGTCTGCTGAACTGCAGCGGTGGGCGCAGCATCGACCCGCACCCCTTCGAAATAGCCACTGGATTGCAGGGCATTATTGAGTTCGGCGATCAGCTCGGAATCGTACGGCGTGTCGGCCTTGAACGGCACCATGCGTTGAAGCAGCGAGTCGTCGAAAGGTGTGTCACCGGCGAAATTGACTGCGCCCAGTCGATAACGCGGTCCACTGTCATAGACCAACTCGATATCGGCGACACCTGCCTGAGGATCAACCGCCAGGCGTTGACGAACAAAATGCCCACTGAAAAAACCGTAGCGTGCAGCCTGGTTTTGAATCAGCCGCTTGGCATCGTCGTAGTGCCCATGGTTGAGTACGGCGCCTGAACGCAAGGCCTTGCTGTTGGGGATGCGGAAGGCTTTGAGTTCACTTGCCGGGCCTTCTATGCGCACGGTGACGTCGCGCAGGTGCACGGGCTCTCCCGGCTCGATGGTAAGGACCAGTTGCGGATCCTTGTCGGCCTTTGCTGGCGGTTTGACCTCGCTGTCGATTTGCGCCTGGTAAAAACCCAGCGCCTGGGCAGCCTTGCGGGCCTGCTCGACAGCCCCGCGACTAAAGCGCAGCAGCGCCTCTTCATCGCGTTTACCAAGGCTGCCGATGTAGCCTTCGACATTGGCCTTGAGTTCGTTATTGGCAGGTTTGACCTTTACCACCAGTTCGCTCTGCGCATAGGCGGCGGCGCTGGTGAACAATAAAATCAAACCGCAGGTGAATCGTCCTGAATACGTCATAGGCGCGGATGCTACCAGAGCTTGGCGCCAGCATGGAGTCCGAGGCTCTGCGACCGATTACGCAGACGCGAAGGAGGCACGTTGAGATGGCTGCGGATTTGGGTGAAAAAATACGTGTTCCCGAACAGGTCCTACGGCAATTTCGCCAATTTCCTGATAGCCCTGGCGCTGATAAAACGCCAGATAGTGTTCATTTCCGGTGTCGAGTACGACACCTTGCGAGTTTTCGTCTTCAGCACACCAATCGTGAACCGCTTGCAACAATTGCTCTCCGTACTGCTTGCCTTGAAACTGTGGATGAATACCCAGCAGCGGCAGTACATGTACAGCGTCGCCCGGTAAACAAGCCATCAGCGCCGCTTGATAATCCAGAAACCGGCGAGTGCAGCGAAAACCGGTACTCAGGACCATCCGCATGCGCCAGACCCAACTCTCGGTCACTCCCAGACGGCGCTGCGGCGGTGCAATCAGGGCAATACCCACCAGACGATCATCGACCAGCAACCCCAAGGCGGGAAAGTCTTGCAGGAAGTGCTGCTTGACCAGTTCGCGCACCGTCGCGCGGATGCGCTGGTCATACCCGGGGCGCTGCGATTCGAACAGGAACGCATACGTAGGTTCATGGCGATAGGCGTGATACAGCAACGAACGTGCCTCGCGGCTGTAACCACCATCAAGCAAGCGGATCTGAGCCGGGGCAGCAGTCGATTCGGTCATTCGGACAAACCTCCACAAATGGGCATTCATTGCCTTCGAGGCGTACATTGCGCCGACGTTCACCCCGAGCACCACGTTAGCAGCCTATCGGATGGCGCGCCATGCTGGTCGCAGCAGTCGATGTCGGCTAGGATTCCAGCTTTTATCAGGATTGTTTTGGCCATGAAGATCGTCTCGTTCAACATCAACGGCCTGCGCGCACGGCCTCATCAGTTGGCGGCGCTGATCGAAAAGCATCAACCGGATGTTATCGGCCTGCAGGAAACCAAGGTCAGCGACGAGCAGTTTCCGTTGGCCGATATCCAGGCGCTGGGTTATCACGTGCACTTTCATGGCCAGAAAGGTCATTACGGCGTTGCCTTGCTCTCGCGCCAGGCACCGCTGAGCCTGCATAAAGGCTTCGCCAGCGATGATGAAGACGCTCAACGGCGTTTTATCTGGGGTACCTTCGCCGATGCTGACGGCACACCTATCACCATCATGAACGGCTATTTCCCCCAAGGCGAAAGCCGAGACCATCCGACCAAGTTTCCGGCCAAGGCGCGTTTTTACAGCGACCTGCAAGCGCTGCTGGAAAGTCAGTTCAAAAACGATCAGCCGGTCGTGGTAATGGGTGATGTGAACATCTCCCCCGAAGACTGTGACATCGGCATTGGCGCCGACAACGCCAAGCGTTGGCTCAAGACCGGCAAATGCAGCTTCTTGCCCGAGGAGCGTGAATGGATGGCCCGCCTGAAGAACTGGGGCCTGGTCGATAGTTTCCGTCATCTACATCCGGAAGTCGCAGACCGATTCAGTTGGTTCGACTACCGCAGTCGCGGCTTTGAAGACGAACCCAAGCGCGGCCTGCGCATCGACTTGATCATGACCTCCCAGGGTTTGCTGCCACGCATCAAGGCAGCCGGCGTCGACTACGATCTGCGCGCCATGGAAAAACCATCGGACCATGCGCCGATCTGGCTGGAACTGGCATAAGCCGGGGCTTCAGGGCAAATGTGCAGGGCAGTTGGCTGATCGTCATCTAACAGTCATCCAACTGTCTTAATCTGCGGTATCCCCTTTGCCTGAAGAGTGCCCACCGGCATGCTCCGCCATCTCAGCCTGTTTCTTGCCTGTTTGCTTCCGATCTTCGCTTGTGCCACCACCGATGAGTCGGTGCTGCTGCGCATCCAGGGTTCCAATACCATTGGCGCTACGCTGGCCCCGGCGCTGGTCAAAGGTTTGCTGGAGGCCCAGGGGGCTCGTCAGATCATGGTCGATTCGACCGAGACGGCCAATGAGCTTCGCGTCCGGGCTGTTGATTCCCAGGGCAAAGCAGTTCGTATCGACATCGCCGCTCACGGCTCCAGCACCGGCTTCACTGCGCTCAAAACGGGCCAGGCAGATCTGGCCGCCGCTTCGCGCCCGATCAAGCCCAACGAGCTGAGCGAACTTCGCGCACTGGGCGACTTGAACAATACAAGCGCTGAACAGATTATCGGCCTGGATGGCGTGGCGGTCATCGTGCATCCCGACAACCCCCTGCCTCAATTGAGTATCGCTCAACTGGCAGGAATTTTTGCCGGCAAGATCACCACCTGGGATGAATTGGGCCTGGGTAAAGGAGCAATCCATCTGTACGCCCGGGACGACCGCTCCGGTACCTTCGAAACCTTCAAGGCGCTGGTACTCGATCCTGCCGCACAGACCCTGGCTTTGGCTGCGCAACGCTTCGAATCGGCGGATCAGTTGACCCGTGGGGTGCTGGCTGACCGCCAGGCCATTGGTTTCAGCAGTTTGGCCTCTGTCCATGGCGCCAAGGTGCTGGCTATTGCGGATGGCGCCTCGCGCCCCATGTTGCCCAGCCCCACGTTGGTGGCCAGTGAGGACTATCCATTGTCCCGCCGCCTGTATTTCTACCTCCCTCCCCTCCAGCCTGCGCCGTGGGCCCTGGCACTGGTGGAGTTCGCGCAAAGTCCGAAGGGGCAAGCCATCGTCACCGGCAACGGTTTTGTCGGCCAGCAAATCCATGCATCGCAAGTCCCGGCTACTGATGAAATGCCAGCGTCTTATCGCACCTTGGCACGCAATGCCCAGCGCCTGTCGGTGAATTTCCGTTTTCAGGAAGGTAACGCCAACCTCGACAACAAGGCGATACGCGACGTGCAGCGGCTGGTCGAGTTTTTGCGTCATAACAATAAGCTCGACCGCGATGTGGTGTTGGTTGGCTTTGGCGACGCCAAGCCTGACCCCGAGCGTGCCAGCCTGCTTTCCCGCCTACGCGCCATGGCGGTGCGCCGCGAGCTCGCCAGGCAAGGCGTCACACTGCGCGAGGTGGTCGGCATGGGCGACGACCTGCCGGTAGCAACCAACTCGGATGAAGAAGGCCGAATTCGCAATCGACGGGTCGAAGTCTGGGTCTACTGAGCACCCTGTTCCATTGCGCAAATATTTGTTACAGCCCCGATTGGGCGCAACGCAGTTATCGCAACTAGGCTTGGGTAAGTGACGCCGGGCCCCTCTGACGGCTGCCAAGCCGCCATGTCGGAGTCACTGTTGCGAACCGCAACGACGACAATCAAGGAGGGGCGCATGGCGGCTCTACAGGCATTTCTCGACCACCAGTTTCTTGGCACCAGCATGTGGTTCTGGCTGGCATTCATCTCTATTGTTTTGACCCTGTTGATACTGGACCTGGGCGTCCTGCACCGCAAAGCTCACGAAATCGAAATGCGCGAAAGCCTGCTGTTGTACGGCGGTTATTTCAGTGTGGGCGTATTGTTCGGTGGATGGATCTGGCTGGAGCTGGGCGCACAATCTGCCCTGGAGTTCTACACCGGTTTTCTGGTGGAGCAGTCATTGTCCATGGACAACGTGTTTGTCATGGCCATGATCTTCAGCTACTTCTCCATTCCTCGCCTTTACCAGCACCGGGTGTTGTTCTGGGGCATCCTCGGGGTGGTGGTATTGCGGGCAATCATGATCGGTGTCGGTAGCGCACTGGTGCAGGAGTTCGCCTGGATTCTCTACGTGTTCGGCGCCTTCTTGCTGATTACCGGGGTCAAGATGTTGTTCTCTCGCGAGGAAGGTCACCCGGACCTGGCCAACAACGCAGTACTCAAGTTTGTACGCCGCCACCTGCGGGTCACCGATGACCTGCATGGCCCGCGCTTTTTTGTACGCCTCAAGGCTGCCGGACAGAACAAGGCCGTGCTGTTTGCCACCCCCTTGTTCCTGGCGTTGGTATTGATCGAGCTGGCAGACCTGGTATTTGCCGTAGACAGCGTGCCGGCAATCTTTGCAATTACCCAGGACCCGTTCATTGTCTATACCTCGAATATCTTCGCCATTCTCGGGCTGCGCGCGCTGTACTTCGCCCTGGCAGCGCTGATGCACCGTTTCGTGTACCTGAAATACGCCCTGGCCCTGGTGCTGATTTTCATCGGCAGCAAGATCTTCTATCACGGCCTGATTGGAGCGGTGCCGGCATGGCTATCGCTGAGTGTGACCCTGGGGCTTTTGACCGGTGGCGTGGTGCTGTCGCTGCTCAAGACCCGCGATCAACCATCACACCCGGCAAACTCTGGCAACCACAAATGAACCAGGCCCGCAGTCGCGGGCCTGGTATGCAAGGCGGGCAGATCAATGCCCGCTGCGCAGCATTTCCTTTGGTACGTACTTGCCGATCTCGTACTTGCCGATCGCGGCACGGTGCACTTCGTCCGGACCGTCCGCCAGGCGCAGTGTGCGCTGCATCGCGTACATGTAGGCCAAGGGGAAATCACCACTCACCCCGGCACCGCCATGAATCTGGATTGCCCGGTCGATGACTTTCAAGGCCACATTCGGCGCCACCACTTTGATTTGCGCGATCTCACTGCGCGCCACTTTGTTACCTACGGTGTCCATCATGTAGGCCGCTTTGAGCGTCAGTAACCGAGCCATGTCTATTTCCATGCGCGAATCGGCGATCTTGTCGACGTTACCCCCCAGGCGCGCCAACGGACGACCGAATGCAGTGCGCTCCACCGAGCGCTTGCACATCAGTTCAAGGGCGCGCTCAGCCATGCCGATCGAGCGCATGCAATGGTGAATTCGTCCAGGGCCGAGACGCCCCTGGGCAATCTCGAAACCGCGCCCTTCGCCTAGCAGCACGTTTTCGTAAGGTACTCGCACATTTTCGAACAGCACCTCGGCATGGCCATGGGGTGCGTCGTCATAACCGAACACCGGCAGCGGGCGAACAATTTTCACCCCCGGGGTATCGGTGGGCACCAGAATCATCGAGTGTTGTTGATGGCGCGGCCCCTCCGGGTTGCTCAAACCCATGAAGATCATGATCTTGCAACGTGGATCGCAGGCACCTGAAGTCCACCATTTGCGTCCATTGATCACCCACTCATCACCGTCGCGTACCGCTCGGGCGGCCATGTTAGTGGCATCGGAGGACGCTACATCGGGTTCTGTCATGGCGAAGGCGGAACGGATATCGCCGCGCAGCAGCGGTTCCAGCCACCGGCGCTTCTGCTCCTCGTTGGCGTAACGCACCAGCACTTCCATGTTGCCCGTGTCGGGCGCCGAGCAATTGAACGGTTCAGGCCCCAACAGCGAACGGCCCATGATCTCGGCCAGTGGCGCATATTCCAGATTGGTCAGCCCCGCTCCCAGTTCCGATTCGGGCAGAAACAGGTTCCACAGACCTTCCGCCTTGGCCTTGTTCTTCAACGTTTCCATGATTGCAGTGGGCTGCCAGCGATCGCCCGCGGCGACTTCACGCTCGAACACCGCCTCGGCGGGATAGACATAAGCATCCATGAACGCAGTGACGCGTTCACGCAGCGCCTGAACCTTGGGTGAATAGGCAAAATCCATTGGCAGTACCTTTTGTGGAAAGGGGATCTGAACAAGAGCCTAGATCAGCAAGTAAAATCCACCTAGTCTATTCTCGGCGTGTATAAACATTCATAACCAATATATGATTCGCCCATAACATCAACAAAAGAGCAGCGCCCATGAACCTGAGCAAGGTCGACCTCAATCTGTTCATCGTCTTCGATGCGATTTACACCGAAGCCAACTTGACCCGTGCCGGGCAGATTGTCGGCATTACCCAGCCTGCGGTATCCAATGCCCTGGCGCGCCTGCGTGAAACCTTCAACGATCCGCTGTTCGTGCGTACCGCACAGGGCATGGTACCGACGCCAATGGCTCAGAACATCATTGGTCCAGTGCGCAATGCCCTGTCGCTGCTGCGTGTTTCGGTGCAAGAGAGCCGCATCTTCAACCCCCTGCAGGCGAACAAGACCTTCCGCATAAGTATGACCGACCTGACCGAGGCGGTGATTCTGCCGCCGCTGTTCCAGCGTTTACGCCGCCTGGCCCCGGCAGTAGTAATTGAAAGTTTCCTGTGCAAGCGCCGCGAGACCACCAAGGAGCTGGCTGCCGGCCGCCTGGATTTTGCCGTCGACGCGCCGCTCAACACTGACCCGCAGGTACGTCACGTCAAGTTGATGCAGGACCAGTACGTGTGCGCCATGCGCCACGGCCATCCGCTGACCAAAGAAAAACTCAGCCTGGAAGATTACCTGGGCCTTACCCACATCCATATATCCAGCCGACGCAACGGTTTGGGCTATGTCGACCTGGCGCTTGGAAAAATGGGTGTACAGCGAAAGATCGCCTTGCGCTCCCAGCATTACCTAATGGCTTCCCAGGTGCTGCAGCAAACCGATATGGTGATGACGGTGCCGGAGCGCTTCGCTCGGCGCCACCAGCTCAACTATCTGAGCCTGCCGGTGAATGGTGTGCCGCCGCTGGAAACTCACCTGTACTGGCATGAAAGCACTGACCAGGACCCGGCCAACCGTTGGATGCGCGAACAGATTATCGAATTGTGCCAGGCGGTGGTCGCTCAAGATGAGCGCGCGGCCGAGGCTGAATCTCGTTAGCTGCGGGTCAAACCAGTAACGCTCGGCACAAGCATCGTCGCAAGACGTGCTTGACGTATACGTAAACCTGCAATTAGGTTAGCTCATGCCCCTTTCCCCGAGCCTGACCATGAGCAGCCAGACCTACAGCATCTCCGACCTGTCCCGAGAACTGGATATCACCACCCGTGCCATTCGCTTCTATGAAGAGCAAGGCTTGCTCAGCCCCGAACGTCGGGGCCTGGAACGGGTTTATTCAGCCCGTGACAAGGTTAGCCTGAAGCTGATACTGCGCGGCAAGCGTATCGGCTTTTCCTTAGCCGAGTGCCGCGAGCTGATCGAACTCTATGACCCGACCAGCGGCAACCTCAAACAATTACACAGCATGCTGGCCAAAATTTCTGAACGTCGTGCCCAGCTCGAACAGCAACTGCTCGATATCCAGCAGATGCAACTGGAGCTGGACACCGCTGAAGAGCGCTGCGAACAAGCGCTGGCCGTCACCTTGAAGAACCAGAAGAACAGCCACTGAGCCCCGAGGAATTTGCGCCATGTCATTGCCTGAAAAAGTTCGCCTGGTCGAAGTCGGCCCTCGCGACGGTCTGCAGAACGAAGCACAGCCGATCAACGTGGCCGACAAGGTCCGTCTGGTGGATGATTTAACCGCTGCGGGCCTCTCCTATATTGAAGTGGGCAGTTTCGTCTCACCGAAGTGGGTGCCGCAAATGGCAGGTTCTGCCGAGGTGTTTGCCAACATTCGCCAGCAACCAGGTGTTACCTACGCAGCATTGGCGCCGAACCTGCGTGGATTCGAGGATGCCCTTACCGCTGGTGTGAAGGAAGTAGCGGTGTTCGCTGCGGCATCCGAAGCGTTTTCCCAGCGCAACATCAACTGCTCCATCAGCGAGAGCCTGGCGCGCTTCGCGCCGATCATGGACGCGGCCCGCCAGCACGGCGTGCGTGTGCGCGGCTATGTGTCCTGCGTACTGGGCTGTCCCTATGAAGGTGCAGTCAGCGCCGAGCAGGTAGCACCTGTGGCTCGGGAGCTGTTCGAGATGGGCTGCTACGAAGTGTCGTTGGGCGACACTATCGGCACCGGCACCCCAGGCTCCACCCGCCGCCTGTTTGAGGTGGTCGCCGCCCATGTGCCCCGCGCGCAGTTGGCCGGGCACTTCCACGACACCTACGGCCAAGCACTGGCAAACATTTATGCCAGCCTGCTTGAAGACATCACGGTATTCGACAGCTCCGTCGCTGGGTTGGGTGGCTGTCCCTACGCCAAAGGCGCCAGCGGTAACGTCGCCAGTGAGGATGTGTTGTACATGCTCCAGGGCCTGGGTATCGAAACCGGTATCAACCTGGAGCAGTTGATCGACGCGGGCTCGCGGATCAGCACTGTTCTGGGTCGTACCAGCGGCTCCCGGGTAGCACGCGCCCGTCTCGCGCAATAACCCTCCACAGCCAGCCGGGGGTGTTACCGCCCCCGCACTTTCCAGAGAAAAACCGGGTAACACGGAAACAAATCGACAAATCCTCTCGCACCAATTTCCCGCCATAATTCTTAAGTCATTGATTTTGCTAGACTTTAAAAAGTTGGCACGGCATCTGCTATATCTTTGGTACAAGAACAACAAAAATACGAAACACCTAATAAAAATAAGACGTAACGACTCTGACATAACAAGAACAACACGACAGAGACGCAGCTAACAGATTTTTTTGGAGAGGATGTGCTTTTCTGGGGCTCGCCCCGCAACCTGACAGAAAACAATAAAACTACCCTGAGGTAGCGAAGGTCACGGTTGGATCAGTAATGATGAGAGTAGATCAGCGCTCAAAAAAATACGTTTGCTCTTGATCCCGGATGGGGATCGCCAGTGACAAGAGGCAACGGTCGCCAAAAACAATAATAGGCCGCCCTCCAATAACAAAAAAAGAGCACGCAACAATCTTTGAGGGGAGCTTAGGCTCCCCTCAGTGCTTCCTGCCTTCCTTGTTTTCGTCCTCGTTTTCATTCTTGTCAGTTTCCAGCTTGTCCACCACCCAAGGCATGACGCCCAGCACCAGCAGCGCCAGCAGTGTACTGATGACTGCGGTAGCTTCACGCCCCATACCGGCGGCGACACCGATGGCAGCGGTCATCCATAACCCGGCAGCGGTGGTCAGCCCTTTGACATGGCTGGAATCTTCTTGATCTCGCCCTTTGAGTATGGTGCCTGCACCAAGAAAGCCGATACCGGCAACAATGCCCTGCACCACCCGGCTCAAACCCGCATCATCGATACCGGCCATGCGTGGCACCAGGATGAACAGCGCCGCGCCCATAGCCACCAGCATGTGCGTGCGCACCCCGGCCGCCTTACCCTTTAGTTCACGCTCAAAGCCCAGTACAGCCCCGAGCAGGGCTGCCATGAGCATGCGTATCGTTACCTGAGTCAGTTGCTTGGCATCATTGATGTCGGCGAACTCAGCGACCAGGGTCAACCAGACTTGCTGCCACCAGGTGTCCATCGGCGTAGTCCGCATTCAACGAGGGTTAATGCATGGACCACAGCCTACGGCTAAAAGTGCAGTGCATACCGCTGATCGGTTTATCCCAGTAACCGCGCGCACGCGGGAGTCCAAATCCGTAACTCCGACGATCTGAGGACGCTGACATGACTATTGAAATTGATCAAAGTAATCAGCGCTGCACGCTGATTGCCGACGACCTGCGCATCGAAGGTGCCGCTACGGACGTAACGGTGGTGACCGATGAACACCTGCGCATGTCGGTGGCCGAACTTGCCGGCCAGCGCGTACCGATCACTGAAGCAGAAGCCGATGCGCTGACTGTAGCGGGTGCGGTGGATGGTCGCAGGCATCTCAAGGTAAGCGAGGAAGGCTCGATAATCTGAGGCCTGCACGGATCTACCGAAAAATCTGATACGGTTTTTATCGAAATATCTGAGTCTGTTATGCAAACAGATGGGGCGCCATAGTGCTCTGGCCTGATCGAGGCCTGATGAGCGACGAACCATGAGCGATAGAATCCCCGTCCAGATCGTTGAAATTGCCGAGCCTTCCACCTTCAAGAAGAAGGCCGCCAGCAGCGACAGACAAATCCATACCCGCAGCTTTACCGGCTTTTATCGAAACCTGCGCCTGGGTGGCGCAGGATTTCTGTTTCTGCTGTTTTTCGGCACCGTCTGGTTGAATTGGGAAGGACGCCAGGCAGTGCTGTGGGACCTGGCCGACAGCAAATTCCATATTTTCGGCGCGACCTTTTGGCCACAGGACTTCATTCTATTGTCCGCGCTGTTGATCATCTGCGCCTTCGGCCTGTTTGCCATCACCGTGTTTGCCGGACGCGTGTGGTGCGGTTACACCTGTCCGCAGAGTTCCTGGACATGGGTATTCATGTGGTGCGAGAAGGTTACCGAGGGTGACCGCAACCAGCGGATCAAACTCGATGCAGCACCCTGGGGCCTGAACAAGATGATTCGGCGTTCAGCCAAACACACCCTGTGGCTGGCTATCAGCCTGCTCACCGGTTTGACCTTCGTCGGTTACTTCACCCCGATCCGGCCATTGGCCGAGGAGTTGTTCACCCTGCAACTGGGCGGTATCAGCCTGTTCTGGATTCTGTTCTTTACCGGGGCCACTTACATCAATGCCGGCTGGCTGCGTGAAGCGGTATGTATGCACATGTGCCCCTATGCGCGATTCCAAAGCGTGATGTTCGACAAGGACACCCTGGCCATTGCCTATGACCCGACCCGCGGCGAGTCCCGGGGCCCGCGCAAGAAGGACAGCGACTACAAGGCCAAAGGCCTTGGCGATTGCATTGACTGCCAGATGTGCGTGCAGGTATGCCCGACCGGTATCGACATTCGCGACGGCCTGCAGATGGAATGCATTGGCTGCGCCGCCTGTATCGACGCCTGCGACTCGATCATGGACAAGATGGGTTACGCCCGTGGCCTGGTGGGCTACAAGTCCGAACACAACCTGCAGGGTGGCACGACGAACTGGTTGCGCCCTCGCCTGCTCGGTTACGTCACGGCACTGGTGGTGATGATTGGCGCCTTGGTCATCGCCCTGCAACAACGGCCGATGGTATCGATGGACGTGATCAAGGACCGTGGCCTGTTCCGTGAGAACAACCTGGGCCAGATCGAAAACATCTACACCCTCAAGGTCATCAACAAAACCCAGGAATCGCAGCACTACCGCCTGCGCCTGGTGGACGCCAACGGCTTCGAGTTGCACGGCAAGACCGAATTTACCCTCGCGGCCGGAGAAATGAGTGAAATGCCGGTATCGGTGGCCATGCTTGGCGAACGGGCCCAGAGCAGCTCCCAGGAACTCAGCTTTGAACTCAGTGATACCGACGAGCCGGGAATTTCCACTGTTGCCCACAGCCGTTTTGTCGCGCCTTTGAACCGCTGATCACATACACTTCGAAGCAATCGAAACGTCCTGAGCCATGATGAAACGCTACGAAAAATTCGCCGACGACATTGCCGAACTGATTCGCTCCGGGGTCCTGGGCCCCGGCCAGCGCGTGCCGTCGGTGCGTTACGCCAGTCAGACCCACGGGGTCAGCCCTTCCACGGTGTTCCAGGCTTATTATCTGCTGGAGCGCCGCGGCCTGATCCGTGCTCGGCCGCGTTCGGGCTACTTCGTCAACGCCCATGCGCCGCGGCAATTCAACGAGCCACAAATCATCGAACAAGCGAGTGAGTCCACCGAGGTGGATGTCAGCGCGCTGGTGTTCTCGATTCTGGATTCGATCAAGGACCCCGAAACGGTCGCGTTCGGTTCGGCCTTCCCCAGCCCGAATCTATTCCCGCTGCCCCGCCTGGCCCGTTCCATGGCCAGCGCCAGCCGCGAGATGGATCCGCGCATGGTGGTCACCGACCTGTCGCCGGGCAACCCGCAATTGCGCCGCCAGATTGCCCTGCGCTACATGGTCGGCGGCTTGATGCTGCCCATGGAAGAATTGCTGATTACCAACGGTGCCCTAGAAGCACTCAACCTGTGCCTGCAAGCGGTTACCGAGCCCGGCGACCTCGTAGCAATCGAGGCTCCGGCCTTCTACGCCTGCCTGCAAGTGCTTGAACGCCTCAAGCTCAAGGCCGTGGAAATCCCGGTACACCCTCGTGAGGGCATCGACCTCGGGGTGCTGGCGCAAACCCTGGACAAGCATCCGGTCAAAGCTGTCTGGTGCATGACCAATTTCCAGAACCCGGTTGGCGCGAGCATGCCAGAGGAGAAAAAGCAGCAATTGGTCGAGCTGCTGCGCCAGCACCAGGTGCCGATGATCGAAGACGATGTCTATGCCGAGTTGTATTACGCCCAGCAAGCCCCGAAGCCCGCCAAGGCCTTCGATACTGACGGCCTGGTGATGCACTGCGGCTCCTTTTCCAAAAGCCTGGCCCCTGGCTACAGGATTGGCTGGGTGGCTGCCGGGCGCTATGCGCAGAAGATCGAACGGCTCAAGCTGATGACGTCGCTGTGTGCCTCGATGCCGGCCCAGGCAGCTATCGCCGACTACCTGCAACACGGCGGTTACGACAGGCATCTGCGCAGGCTGCGCTATGCCCTGGAAGAACAGCAGAGCGCCATGCTTGCGGCGATCGCCAGGCACTTCCCGGCGCAGACACGGGTCAGCCATCCTTCTGGTGGCTACTTTCTGTGGCTGGAACTTCCCGAGCAGATGGATTCGCTCAAGCTGTTCCAAATGGCCCTGGCCCAGGGCATCAGCATTGCCCCCGGACCGATTTTTTCGCCAACCCAGCGCTTTCGCAACTGCATCCGCCTGAACTACGGAAGCCCCTGGACCGAACAATCGGAGAAGGCCATGGAAACCCTAGGCCGGATCGTGCGCTCGTTCTAGCCAGCAGGCTCAGCGCCCACCGCCCAGATCGATAAAGCTGCCGGTCGAGTACGAGGCTTTGTCCGACAGCAGCCACATGATCGCCTCGGCCACTTCTTCGGCTTGACCGCCTCGCCCCATGGGTATGCTTGGTTCAAGCTTGCTGACACGTTCGGCATCGCCACTGAGGGCATGAAAGTCGGTAAAGATGTACCCAGGACGCACCGCATTGACCCGTACACCGTCAGCGGCAACTTCTTTGGCCAGTCCCAGGGTGAAGGTGTCCAGCGCTCCCTTGGACGCCGCGTAGTCGACATACTCGTTCGGCGAGCCGAGTCGGGCTGCCACCGATGAGACATTGACGATACTGCCACCCTTGCCACCGTGGCGCCTGGACATGCGCTGCAAGGCATGCTTGGCGCAGAGCATCGGCCCGACCACATTGGTCTTCATCAATTTGAGCAGGCGAAATTCGGACATATGCTCAAGCTGGCTTTTATGGCCGATGGTGCCGGCGTTGTTCACCAGTGCAGTAACCGGCCCGAGCTCGGCATCGACGCGTTGGAAAAGTTGGATGATCTCGTCCTCGACACTCACGTCGGCCTTGACCGTTATCGCTTCGGCACCCAACTCGCGAACCTCGGCCAGCACCTCCTGCGCAGCCTCGTCGTCGGACAGGTAGTTGATGCAAATGCGGTAGCCTGCACGGGCAGCCAACCGCGCGGTTGCCGCGCCTATACCCCGGCTGGCGCCGGTAATCACTATGACGTTGTCCATCGATACTCATTCCCCCAATGGCCGGACCCTCAAGGCTAACGCACTGCAGGGCCAGACGGAAAGTCACTTCAGGTGGCCGGCGTTGGTGTCGGCACCTTTCGCTGGCTGACAAAACTGTAATGTGATGCTCAGCTCACTGACAGTCGCCGCTGGCTAACGTCGTGCCATCCCCGCCCTTGAGATGGCCGCGCTATGCTCCGACAACCTACCCGCCGTACCTTCGTCAAAGGCTTCGCCGCCGGCAGCGTCCTGGCTGGCCTCGGCCTTTGGCGCCTGCCCGCCTTCGCCGCCAGTGCGCCCCTGGGCAATGAGCTCAGCGGCCGCGATTTCGACCTGTTCATCGGCCAGACGCCGGTCAATATCACCGGCCGCCCACGTACTGCGCTGACCATCAACAACAGCTTGCCCGGCCCGGTGCTGCGCTGGCGCGAAGGCGACACTGTAACCCTGCGGGTGCGTAATCGTCTCGACGAGCCCACGTCACTGCATTGGCATGGAATTATCCTGCCAGCCAACATGGACGGTGTTCCGGGGCTGAGTTTTGCCGGCATCGAACCGGGCGGTGATTACCTCTATCAATTCACTCTGCAACAGAGTGGCACCTATTGGTACCACAGCCATTCTGGGCTGCAGGAACAGGCCGGTGTGTACGGGGCCATTGTTATTGAGCCGAAAGAGCCCGAGCCTCATCGCTATCAGCGCGATTACGTACTGCTGCTCAGTGACTGGAGCGACCAGGCGCCCGAAGCCTTGATGGCAACGCTGAAAAAGCAGTCCGACGCCTTCAACTACAACAAGCGCACCGTTGGTGATTTTATCGACGATGTGGCCGCACAGGGTTGGTCAAAGACGATCGCAGAGCGCAAGAGCTGGGCGCTGATGCGCATGAGCCCCACTGACCTGGCCGACATCAGCGCAGCAACCTACACCTACCTGCTCAACGGACAGCCACCGGATGGCAACTTCACCTGCCTTTTCCAACCCGGCGAAACCGTACGCCTGCGCTTGATCAACGGTTCGGCCATGAGTTACTTCGACTTCCGCATCCCTGGTTTGAAGATGACGGTAATCGCTGCTGATGGCATGCCGGTACAGCCCGTCAGCATCGATGAACTGCGCATCGCCGTGGCCGAAACCTACGATGTGCTGGTGGAGGTCGGCGACCTGCCTGCCTACACCCTCTATGCCCAGAGCATGGACCGTACCGGCTATGCCCGTGGCACCCTGGCGCGCAGTGCCGGGCTCAGCGCGCCGGTGCCAGCGACTGATCCGCGACCCATCCTGACCATGGCCGACATGGGCCACGATGGTATGGACGCGATGGCTGGCATGGACCACAGCCAGATGGGGGCGATGGACCACGCCGCCATGGGTGGCATGCAGACTCACCCGGCCAGTGAAACGGATAACCCGCTGGTCGACATGCAGACCATGAGCCCCAAACCCAACCTCGCCGACCCAGGTATCGGCTTGCGTAACAACGGCCGTCGGGTGCTGACCTATGCCGACTTGAAAAGCACCTTTGCCGATCCTGACGGGCGCGAACCGTCACGGGAGATCGAGTTGCATTTGACCGGACACATGGAACGCTTTGCCTGGTCGTTCAACGGCATCAAATTCTCCGATGCCGAACCGTTACGGCTGCGCTACGGCGAGCGCCTGCGCATCATTCTGGTCAACGACACGATGATGGCCCACCCGATTCACCTGCATGGTTTGTGGAGCGACCTAGAAGACGAACACGGGCGCTTCCAGGTGCGCAAGCACACCCTCGATATTCCCCCCGGCAGTCGCCGCAGCTATCGCGTCAGCGCCGACGCCCTGGGGCGTTGGGCTTACCACTGCCACCTGCTTTACCACATGGAAATGGGTATGTTCCGCGAGGTACGCGTCGATGAATGAAGTATTCAACCGCCCCCTGCTGGGCAGCCTGGCCCTGCTCGCCTTGCTTGCCAGTGAAGAAGTCACGGCCCAGGCCATGGACCACAGCACGATGAATCATGGCAGCATGAATCACGCCGCACCGGCCAAGGCCCCCATGAATCACGCCGATATGGCCGGCGCCAGCATTGACCATAGCGGTATGAACCATAGCGGCATGGATCATGGCGCCATGGGCCAGACCCAGGCGCCAGTTTCACCGCGTACACCGTTGCGCCCCATCACCGATGCCGATCGGCGTGCGGCGTTCCCGCCTTTGCCCGGCCATCAAGTGCATGATCAGAAGACCAATTGGGCAGTGATTGTCGAGCAGTTGGAGTATCAGAACTTCGAAAGCAGCAGTGCGCTGAACTGGAATGCCAATGCCTGGATCGGAGGCGACATCGACCGGCTCTGGCTGCGTACCGAAGGCGAACGTGAGCAAGGTGTCACCCACAAGGCCGAGTTGCAGGCACTCTGGGGCCATGCCATCAGTCCTTGGTGGGAATTGATGGGCGGTGTGCGCCAGGACTTCAAGCCGGCCAGTGGCCAGACCTGGGCTGCTTTCGGTATTCAGGGCATGCCGCTGTATGGCCTGGAACTGGAAGCCACGGCGTATGTGGGTGAGCGGCAACAGACCGCGCTGCGCCTGGAGAGCAGTTACGCTATCCTGCTGACTAACCGGTGGATTCTCGAGCCGTCGCTTGAGGCCAACTTCTTCGGCCGTAACGATGCCAGTCGCGATCAGGGCAGTGGCCTGGCCGACAGCGAGATCGGCCTGCGCCTGCGTTATGAAATTACCCGCGGTTTCGCCCCGTACCTGGGCGTCAGTTTCAATCGCAGTTATGGCAATGCTGCCGAACAGATCCGTGATGACGATGGCGATATCGGCCAGACCCGCCTGGTCGCTGGTGTGCGCCTACGTTTCTAGCCTTGGAGAGTCAGTATGTTGAGCAAGAAAATTGTCGCTTTCGGCCTGTTGGCCCTGAGCACCCTGGCACAAGCCGGGCAGACCATCGATGTATACCGCGATCCTAATTGCGGCTGCTGTAAAGAGTGGATCAGCCACCTGCGCGACAACGGTTTTACCGTCAACGACCATGTCGAGCCAAACATGAGCGCGGTCAAACAACGCCTGGGTGTGGCTCCACGCCTTGCCTCGTGCCACACCGGTGTGATCGACGGCAAGTTCGTCGAAGGTCATGTTCCCGCCGAGCAGATCAAACTGTTGGCCAAGCGCTCGGATTTGCGCGGTCTGGCAGTACCCGGTATGCCGATGGGTTCACCTGGCATGGAAATGGGCGACCATAAAGACGCTTACCAGGTCATCGGCTTGACCCAGGATGGCCGCGACGAAGTGGTCGCCAACTACTGAGCTGCCCTGGATGTTAAGTGAATGGGCGCTGTTCTTCAGCGCCTTTGGTGCGGCCACGTTGCTGCCGCTGCAATCGGAAGCGGTGCTGGTGGGCTTGCTGGTGCGCGAGCCACAAGCGGTGTTCAGCCTGCTGCTGATTGCCACCCTGGGCAATGTGCTGGGCTCGATCGTCAACTGGCTGCTTGGCCGTGGCATCGAACACCTGCGCGAACGCCGTTGGTTTCCCTTCAAGCAAGCCCAGCTGGACAAAGCCCGACAGCGTTATCAACGCTATGGCCAATGGTCATTGCTGCTCAGTTGGATGCCGGTGATTGGTGACCCGCTGACCTTGATTGCCGGCATCATGCGCGAACCCTTCTGGCGCTTCCTGGCCTTGGTTACCATTGCCAAGGCCGGGCGCTATACGGTGTTGGCCCTGATAACACTGGGCTGGCTGGGCCCCTAGCGCCCCCAGATCATAGCTTCGGTCCACCCCAGTTCGGCAAAGTCCTGTGCTCGCAAATGAGCTTCCTCTTCGCAGAAAAACTCATCCAACTGTGGCGGTCGCACTAATGTGTCACTGAGCATGGCGTGCACTTGACCGCGGTGATGAATCTGATGCTCGAACAAATGGGACAGCAGCCGCAGGCGTTGTTCGCGCTGAACCCAGTCGGGGCGCACGATGCTCACGTAACGTTGCAGTTGATCGTCGTGTAGCAGGCTGCAGTAGGCGATCAGCCGGTGATCAGCCTGGGCCTGTTCGGCACTGAGCACATCGCAACTGGCGAACGGTTCCTGGGGTTCGAAGAAGCGCTCACTATCGGCCTCTGGCGCCTCACCGCGCTGCTCGGACTCCAGAGCATTCAAGTAAAACCAGTCAACGGTAAGAATGTGGTTGAGCGTGGCTTTGATCGAGCCAAAAAAGCTGCAACGTGGGGCTACGAACTCGTCCTGACTCAATTGCAGACAGGCTTTGTACAACCGGTGGTTGGCCCAGCCGTTCTGGTAGGCCATGGTCAGCAAATAATGCGAAAGTGACTGCATGATCGACTCCTTCAACAGAAGCGTTGCAGTTGCATCTCCCGCAGGCGGCTCAAGGTGCGCCGGAACGGGAACTCCAGATACCCTTGAGTGTAGAGGGCATCCAGTGCTACTTCAGCCTCGATGTACAGGGCGATCCGACGGTCGTAGCACTCATCGACCAATGCAATGAAGCGCCGCACGCCATCATCATGCACTGACAGTTGCGGTAGTTCCCGATCCCCCGCCGGTACCCGCTCGGCACCGTCCTCTGTGCCACGGGCAATCTTCGCCGGTCGCTGGCGAGCGCCAAGGGCTGGAACATCGCCAAGCAGGATAGCCTTGTAATGGTCACACAAGGCCATGAAGTCCATGGCCGCGAAGGGTTGTTCACACAGATCCGCATAGCGGCACCAGATCACCGATTCGCTACGACGCACTACTGGCAGCAGCCGTGAGCCGATGGCCAAAGGCTGATCGCAATCGGCTTCGGCGCCGCTCAGTTGCTTGAACACCTCGTTCAATGCTGGCGACTGTCCCGCTTCACGCACCCAGTACCGTTGCTGGGCAATACCTGGGTGCAAACGATGGTCCTGCTCGCCGGCAACGGCCAGCACTCGCATGTGCTGCTCGATGGCGGCGATTGCTGGGACAAAACGCTCTCGGTTGAAGCCGTCGAGATACAACTGATCGGGTGGTTGGTTGGAAGTAGCGACCACCACCACGCCTGCCTCGAACAGCACCTGGAAAAGCCGGCCGAGAATGATTGCATCACCAATATCATTGACGAACAGCTCATCGAAACACAGCACGCGGATCTCATCGGCCAACGAAAGCGCCAGGGCTTGCAGGGGGTCTGCGGTGCCATTGAGCTGGAACAGGCGCTGATGTACCCAGCGCATGAAATGGTGAAAATGCTGACGTCGGGCCGGCACCTGCAAACACTGATAGAACAGGTCCATCAACCAGGTCTTGCCGCGCCCAACCGGGCCCCAGAGGTAGACACCCTGAGGTATTTCGCTGCGTTGCAGGGCTTCGAAGCAGCTTTGCAGGGCTCGGGCAGCCTGCAACTGGGCCGGGTCGCAGACATAGCCATCGTGATCAATGGACTGTTGATAGAGCTGGAGGGGGGACTGCTCGGTGAAGCAGGTCATGCGCAGCGTCCGTCGCAAAAGCGCCCATTCTACCTAAAAACCCCTGAAACCTTGTGAGATTCCAATTGCGCCGAGCCCTCTCATTTTTACCAAAGCGCGCTAACCACCCTGGCGCCGTCGGGCTATAGCTCTAGCCCGACTTTCAATAACGCACCATCACTGTCATCGGTCAGGACGTATAGATAGCCATCCGGTCCCACGCGGACATCGCGGATTCGCGCTTCGAGTTCACCCAAAAGGCGTTCTTCGTGCACGATCTTGTCACCATCCAACTCCAGGCGGATCAACGCCTGGCTTGCCAGGGCGCCGATGAACAGGTTGTGATCCCAGGCCTTGAAACGTGGATGGTCATAGAACGCCATACCGCTGATAGCGGGCGACTTTTCCCAGACATGATGAGGGTCGATCATGCCGTCTACATGTTCGCCCTTGGCTTCAGGGATTGGCAGCAAGGTGTAATTGATGCCGTGGGTTGCGACAGGCCAGCCGTAGTTTTTACCCGCCTTGGGCAGGTTGATCTCATCGCCACCACGTGGGCCGTGCTCGTTGGTCCACAACTCGCCTGTCCACGGATTGAGCGCGGCGCCCTGCTGATTGCGATGACCGAATGACCAAATCTGCGGACGCACGTTGTCCTGGCCAATAAAAGGGTTGTCCTTGGGCACAGTGCCATCCGGGAGGATACGCACGACCTTGCCTTGCAGTTTGTCGAGGTCCTGGGCGGTCGGACGTTGATTGTTTTCTCCCAGGGCGATGAACAGGTAGCCATCACGGTCGAACACCAACCGCGAACCAAAATGGATGCCACTGGAAAGCTTCGGTAGCTGGCGGAAAATGACGTTGAAATCTTCAAGCTTGGCCATGTCGGCAGACAAACGCCCACGCCCCACAGCGGTACCTGCTTTACCGTCCTCACCTCCCCCTTCGGCATAACTGAGATAAACCATGCGATCCTGCTTGAAGGTCGGCGACAAGACCACATCCAGCAACCCGCCTTGCCCTTCAGCCCACACGTGCGGGACGCCAGCCAATGGTGCGCCCACCTTGCCCTCGACACTGACGATGCGCAGGTTGCCCACACGCTCGGTTACCAACATGCCCTTGTTATCGGGCAAAAATGCCAGCGCCCACGGGTTACTCAGGCCCTCAGCCAATGTGCTGACTTTGACGGTGCCCTCTTCGCTTTTAAAGGTACGCTCGGGGGCGGCATGGGCCAGCAGCGGTAGCAGCGTCGCGGCCAGCAAAGTGGGGATCCAGGTACGTACGGGCATTAGCGTTTCCTTCCAGGGAGTGTCTGCCGATCAAGGCATGCGAGGCGATTCGCGCGGCGGTCGGGTGGGTTCCAGGCGCGGTGGCGTCTGCTCACGGCGGATGTTTTCACCATTGCCGATGCCACGATTTTCAAGGGTTGGCGGACGCAGCACAGGTTGGGTCGAAGGACCGCGCACCGCCGGTGTGGCCGGTACGCTGCCTTGGCGGCTATTGGGATTGGCACGCATGATTGGACTGTTGTAGGGATTGTTCGCCGAGCCAGCCACCTGCAGCGGCGCTACAGCTTGCGCAGCCTGTACCGGGGTGCCGAACAGCACGGCCAAAGACAGGCCAAGCCAGCCCACCATTGATGTGTTCACGGTAATACCTCCTGCGCGAAATGACGCGCCCAAGCATTTGGATAGCCTAAGGCGCGTCAGGTTCGTCAGGAAATAACGATTTTCCCTACAGGTAATTCATTTTGTTTCCGCTTCAACTATCAACCTTGTGCCGAGCGGCATACAGGCAGAGCATTTCCATGGCCAACGTCGATCCAGCCAGGGCGGTTATATCGGCATGATCGTAAGCGGGCGCAACTTCCACCAGATCCATGCCCACCAGGTTGATCCCGCGCAACCCACCAAGAATTTCCAGCGCCTGCACGGTGGTGAGGCCACCACATACCGGGGTGCCAGTGCCTGGCGCATAGGCTGGATCCAGACAGTCGATATCAAAGGTCAGGTACACAGGATTGTCGCCCACCCGCTGGCGGATCGATTCGATGATTGCCTGGCAGCCACGCTGGTGTACCTGGCGCGCATCCAGCACGGCAAAGCCTTGGGTATCATCGTTGGTGGTCCGCAAACCAATCTGCACCGAGCGTGATGGATCGACCAACCCCTCGCGAGCCGCGTGCCAGAACATGGTGCCGTGGTCGACGCGCCCGCCGCCTTCCTCGCACGGCCAGGTATCGCTGTGAGCATCGAAGTGGATCAATGACAGCGCCCCATGCTTACGCGCGTGAGCCTTGAGCAGCGGGTAGCTGATGAAGTGATCGCCGCCCAGGGTGAGCATGGCGCAGCCAGCCTCGAGAATCTGTTCAGCATGCGCCTGGATGCTATCGGGTATCGTCTGCGGGCTGCCATAGTCGAAGTTGCAGTCACCATAATCAATCACTGCCAAATGGTCGAAGGGGTCGAATTCCCACGGCCAATGACGCGCCCAGGCCTGCTGCACCGAGGCACTGCGGATGGCCCGTGGGCCAAAGCGTGCCCCCGGACGGTTGCTGGTGGCGGTATCGAACGGCACGCCGCTGACCACCACGTCCACGCCGCGCAAGTCACGTGTGTAACGGCGGCGGGAAAAGCTGGTGATACCGGCAAAGGTGTTTTCGGCGACAGTGCCATACAGACTGTCTCGGGTTATAGCCTGGTCGTTGTCGGGGGCGAGATCCATCATCGAGTTCCTGTGCTACGGGTTATTGGCGGCTGCGGAACGTGGTCCACAGACGGGTACGTTGGCGCATGTCGGCCAGGCTCATGCTGCGATCGGCAAACAGGCGGGCTCGCACTTCGCTGGAAGGGTAGATATCCGGGTCATTGCGCACGCTTTCGTCGACCAATGCAGTAGCGGCCTGGTTGGCATTGGCAAAGAACAGTGTGTTGGTCAACGGCGCCACCGACTCGGGACGCAACATGAACGCAATGAATGCGCGCGCCGCCTCTGGGTGTGGGGCGTCCTTGGGAATCACCAGGTTGTCCTGCCAGATCAGCGTGCCCTCACGGGGAATTCGATAGATAACCTGGTACGTCTTGGCGGCAGCCCTGGCTTGCTCGGCAGCCATAGCGGCATCACCGTTATAGGTCAGTGCCAGGCATACACTGCCATTGGCCAGGTCATTGATCTGCCGGCCGTTGGCCACGTAGGCGATGGAGGGTTGTAATTGTTTCAGCAGGGCCTGAGCTGCAGCGAGGTCATCTTTGTCACGACTGTAGGGGTCCTTGCCCAGGTAATGCAGCGCCACGCCGATCACCTCCTGAGGCGAGTCGGACATGGCTATGCCGCAGTCCTTGAGCTTGCTGGCGTACTCGGGCTTGAACAACAGGTCCAGGCTGTCGAGCGGCACATCGCCCAAGCGCTGGCGAACGGCTTCAAGGTTCATCCCAAGGCCCAGGGTGCCCCAGGTGTAGGGCACCGCATACTGGTTGGCGGGATCGACTTCAGCCAGCTTGGCCAGTAGGTCCTTATCCAGATTGTCGTAACCAGGCATCGATTGCGCTTGCAGCGGTTGCAGTGCGCCTGCCACCAGCGCCCTGGCCAGCAGGCTGGAAGACGGCACCACGACGTCATAACCACTGCCACCGGTGAGCAACTTGGTTTCCAGGACTTCAGTGGTATCAAAGGTGTCATAACGCACCTTGTAACCGCTTTCCTTTTCGAAGCGCTGCAAAGTTTGCGGCGCTACATAATCGGCCCAACTGTAAAGATTGAGCACTTTTTCCTCGGCATGCACCGGCAGGGCCAGGATCAGGGGAAACAACCACAGGGATGTACGCATGTCGGGCACCTTTTTCAGGGGGTGCCAACAGCATGCCCGCCACATTACATTGCTAAAATGGCAAGTTACTTAACCTGACATGCACCTGGAGCAATGTTTAATGCTGGGACAACTGCACGACCTCGACCTGCACTTGTTGCGGTTGTTCGTAACCGTCGTCGAGGCCGGCGGCTTCAGTGCTGCCCAAGGCGTGCTGGGCTTGAGCCAGCCCAGCATCAGCCAACAGATGGCACGTCTGGAAACCCGCCTTGGCTATCGCCTGTGCAGCCGCGGCAAGGGTGGCTTTCGCCTGACCGCCAAAGGCGAGGTGTTGCTCAAGGCTACGCGAGAGTTGCTGGTGCAGATTGAAACCTTTCGCCATCAAGCCAATGGTGTGGCTGGACGCTTGCTGGGCGAGGTCAGGATAGGTATTTCCGAAGCCCAGGACAGCAGCGTGACGCTGCGCCTGGCGCACGCCATCGAGCGCTTTCGCCAACGCGATGAGTCCGTACGCCTGGAACTGGTCAGTGCCATGCCGGCCGACCTTGAGCGCCTGCTTTTGCAGCAGCGCCTGGACCTGGCTATCGGCTACTTCTCCGGCAAGCAAGCGGCGTTCGATTACACCGCGCTGTTCGAAGAAACCCAACGCTTGTACTGCGCCAGCCACCATCCACTGGCCAGACAAGCCAATGTGAGCCTGGAGATGCTCCTCGAAGCCGATCAGGTCGAGCACCCGTACCGATTTCTAGAGAGCCCCGATCCGCTCAGTGGCGGCCGCGCCTGGGCAAGGTCGGAACAGGTGGAAGGTGCACTGACATTCATTCTGTCCGGGCGTCACATCGGGTATCTACCCTGCCACTTCGCCGCCACCTGGGTCGAACGCGGGCTGTTGCACGCATTGGATCCGGCGCTGAACTTTCAGGTCCCATTTGCCCTGGCCCGCCATCGCGCCCAAGTGCCCAGCGATGCACAGCAGGCCTTCGAAGAGGACCTACTGGCAGCGTTCACGTAAATCAGTAGGCCATCGACCAGGTCAGAGTGTAGGTACGCCCACGGCCTTGATAGTCATACAAGTACTCCGGGCCGTAGGTGGGCGAGTAGAACAAGGTCGCACGCTGGCCCCAGACCGTACTGTACTGTTTATCCAGCAGGTTCTGGATACCGGCGCTGAAGGTTCCGAAGCCGGTGTCCTGGCTACCCAGCAGGTCGAAAGTGGTGTAGCCGTTGATCTTGTGATCGGCATCGTCCTCCAGGGTAAAGGCATGGTTGGCTTGCAGGCGCGCAGTGCGCCCCTCGTCTTTCCAGCCAACGAAGGCAGTGGACTTGGACAACGATGCATAACGCGCATCACGTTTGATCCAGTCGCCGCTCTTGTCCTCCTCCTCCGAACGCACCACATGCAAGGTGCTGCCCGCCTCCCAACCGCTTTCGAAGTGACGGGTCAGCGCGCCTTCTAAGCCGAAGTCACGGCTTTTTTGATCCTCGACGTTAATCGTCAAGGTGGCCATGTCGGTGGTGATGATCTTGTCCGACCAGATGTAATACACCGCAGCCTGAGCATCCCAGTCCAAGTCGGCATAACGCCAGCCCAGCTCCACTTGACGGCTCTTGATCCCGGCCAGCGGGTTATCCTCGACACTCAATCCAGGCTTGCCGTAATACTTGGCCGGGTCCGGCAGGTCGAAACCTTCGCCATAGTTGCTCCACACCTGGTGACCATTCTTGAAGTCGTAGATGGCGCCCAGGTTGAACAGATTGACCTGATAATCGTTGGTGCCGCCCGGTACACCCTTGAAGTTGCCGACATCCACGTCCATCTGCTGGCGTCGGGCCCCTCCGGAGACGGTCAGGTTGTCAGTCGCATGCCAGTCCAACTGGGTGTAGTACGACAGTCCGTCAACTCGATAGCTGGGATAGCGCGCAGCCTTGCTGGCCTTGTCCAGGTCCAGTCCACCGCTTTCAGATGAGGTCAGCGAATCGAACGTGGTCTGCTCGGCATTGAAGCGTTCGCGATCCAGATCCACCCCGTAAGTCAGCTTCAGACTGTCCCATTGCTTGGCAAACAATGCCTTGAGGCTGCTGACTTCAAAGTTCTGCTGTGAAGCGGCAAAGTACACGCCCTTGGAACCAGCCGGTTTGCCGGGGTTGTAGTACGGGAACGGATAGAAGTTGTCGTCTTCCTTGCGATAGGAAGCCTGCAGGTAGAAGTCCTGACCGAGCACATCACTGTGGTGATAATTGGCGTTGAGCAGTAGGCGCTTGGTACGTGGCTCCAGGTCAGTTGAGTAACCACTGCGCAGCTCGGCGTCTTCCAGATCCGACGGAGCGTTGTGGTGCAAGTTGGGGAAGTAGATCCCGGTGCTGCCGTGGTTGCCCGAATCATAGTACTGAGCCAGCAAGTCGAGGTTCTGCTCGTCGTTGAACTTCAGTCCCAGGCTACCCAGCACATCGATGGTGCGGTTGTACTGCAGATCGGTCTGGGTGTTGTCGATAAAGATCTGATCGCCCGCTCCGTCGTAGAACGCTTCGTTCTGCTCGCCGGAAATACCCAGCCGCGCGTTGATTCGCTCATTGCCGCCGCTCACCGACTGGGCAATACGGGTAGACAGGTCGTCGCTGTTGTTGAAGCCGCTGCTCGCCCCCAGTTGCGTCTCGAAATGCGCAGGCCCTTCCTCGCCCTTCTTGGTGACAATGTTGATGATACCGCCGGTGGCACCACCGCCGTAGATAGCGCTGGCGCCGGAGAGTACTTCGACACGCTGGACGTTGAACGGCGAAATGCTGTCGAACTGCCGAGAAAGGCCACGCGAGCTGTTCTGGCTGACGCCATCGATCATTACCAGCACGTTGCGCCCGCGCATGTTCTGGCCATAGTTGGTACGCCCTTCGGGTGCCAGGTCCAACCCTGGAACCAACTTGCCGATGGCCTCCTTGAGGCTGACGCCGCTGTTGATCTGTTCGTTGAGCTGCTGCTGATCGACGACCCAGACCGTACCGGGGATTTCACTGATCGAGGTACTGGTGCGCGACGCCACACTGACTTCGATCGGCTTGAGGCTGACGCTTGCCGGCGCTGCTTGAGCCTTGCGCAGAATCACAGTGCGCGAGTCACTGAACTGCCAACTCATGCCACTGCCGGCCAGCAGGTTTTGCAATGCCTGGGCGACGCTGTAGCGACCATTGAGCGCCGGGCTGCGCAGGTCGGCAACGTCAGCGGTGGTGTACAACAGGTGCAGACCGGCCTGGTCAGCGAACGCGGTAAGGGCCTGATCAAGCGCTTGGGCAGGTACGGCCAGGTTCACTTCGCGATCCAGTTGGGCACTGGCGGGGGCAGCGTTCACGGCATCGGCCGCCTGAACCAAAACAGGACCGAGCAACGCGGCAAGTGCGGTAGAAGCGAGCAAAGCGTGTTTAAGACTAGCGGTGGAGCGGGCGATTGGCTTGAGCGAACCCTTCACTGTTTTCTTCCAGGCAAAAGTAGTAAATGAGAATGAAATGCTGATCAGTCTCACTACGACGATTGGGCGAAGAAGAACTTGCAGTGCGAAATTGAATATTTTTTAAAGCCACACGCGACCATCACACCATTGGCCAAGACCGGCGAAGATCAATAGACCACTGCCAACCAGGGCAAATAAGTGACTTTCAGCCCATAGCGCTGTTCGAGTGTTCGCAACAGGGCGTGTGGATCATCGAGGTCGAACACTCCACTGACCTGCAGGGCTGCAAGTTGCTGATCGGACAACATAATGCGCCCCTGCTGATAACGCTCAAGCTCCGTCAGTACTTCACGCAACGGCTTGCCGTTGAAGATCAGTTTGCCGCGCTGCCAAGCAGTCAAAGTTCCGGCATCCGGCGTAACCTGTAGGGTTTGCGACCCCACCTGCGCCTCGCCCTGGGCGATCACCACACGGGTGTGGTCGCCGTCACGACGCACACTGAACACTGCCTCGCTTCCCTGCACCGCTTCGCCTCCGGCCTCGACGATAAACGGACGCGGGTCATTGGCAGGTTCGAACAGGGCCTCGCCCGCCGCAAGCATCACGCGCCGGCGGTCGTTACTGAAGTCCACCGACAGCGCACTGCCACTGTTGAGCAACACTCGCGAGCCATCCGCCAACGTGATGTGCTGCTGTTGGCCGACGCGGGTGTGATAATCGGCCAGCAACGCCGGGGCCTGTTGCCAGCTGCCGTAACCTGCCACGGCCAACACCAGCGACGCCGCCAACGCCACGCCCCAACGCCGACGCGGTGCTGGATCGGCTGTCAACGCCGTGGCCGCATGGGTCTGGCCCAAGTCGCCCCATAAGGCTTCGGCCTCTCGCGCCGCTTCGGCGTGCGCCGCGCTGAGCTGACACCAACGCCGATACCGCGCAAGATCGGCCTCACTGGCATTACCCGAGTGCAGCAAGACCTGCCAGTCGAGGGCATCGTCGGATAAATCACTGATGGGTTGCGATGGAGGCATGGCAAGAACATCAATCATGGTTGTGTTTGAGCCAGTCACGGCAATGGCGCAGGGCCTGGCCGATGTATTTTGCCACCATGCTTTCGGAAACGCCCAGTTGTTGTGCAATCTGCGCCTGGGTCAATCCTTCTACACGGTTGAGCAACAGTGCCTGGCGGGCATTGGGCGAAAGCTGCAGTAACGCTTCGTCCAATTGTTCGAGGCGTTCACGGGCGAGCAAGGCGGCCTCCGGCACTGGCGCCGGGCATGGCAGTTGGCGCACCGCGTCGACGTCGTCCAGGCTGCCGGCCAAACGCTGCTCGCGTCGCAACGTATCAATAGCAAGGTTGCCTGCCACACGGAAGATGAAGCGACGCGCATGCAACACCGGCAAGTCCTGTTGCTCGATCTTTACCAGCTTGAGGTAGGTTTCCTGGGCAACGTCGGCCGCACGCTGACGATCACTCATGCGCCGGGTCAGAAACTGCAGCAGGTCATCGTAATGTTCCTGGAAACTGGCAAGCAGCCCGGACACGGGAGACGTCAACATGGAAAGATTCGAAAGGCCTTGGGAACGATGATCAGACGTTAATGAGAAACAGTATCGTTCATTCTGTCCGCAGCTTTCAACGTCATCGTGCACTTGTCACACTGAAGCCCCAATTGCTTGCCGATAATACGGTGCCGCTGACCCTCGATTTCCGTCGCCTGATGCGCCTCTGCCTAGTGACGCGGCCTGCTGTTACTTGGCTGCAGCCATCAGCTTGTTGACTTCACTGCGCACCATGTTGGCGAATTCGGGTGGCGACATGCCATCGAGTTCGGCACGTACCCATTCAGCCCATTTGCCCTTGCGTCGTGGCTTTTCCGCAATCAGGCGGGCGGCTTCTGCCTTGGCTTTACCGAGGTTGGTTTGCCAGAGTTCGAACAGTCGCGCTTTTTCGTCCTCGATCTGCGCCCGTTCGGCGAAGCTCTTGTTGGCCAGATTGAAACTCATGAGGGGTGTCCTGCCGCTGAAAAATAGGCACTATCTTACACTGTAGCCGCAGGCCCCCGCCAAAACGCTGCAACTTTCGGCGCCGGTCGGTATCCATTGCTCAACGCCCATCAATTGACGAGGAAGTGTAAATGGCCAGGAAAACTCCCGTGCAAGCCAACGCCGAGCAAATCAAGGATCAGGCTTTCAGCGAACTGCAGGCCTTGATCGAAGAATCGGAAAAACTCCTGAACGACAGTGCCGCACTGGTCGGCGAAGAAGCCGAAACATTGCGCGCGCAGATCGGGCTAAAGCTCAAGCAAGCACGCGAGTCGGTCGGTAGCGTGCGCAGCAAGGCGCAACCGGTGGTCGATGCCACCCAAGACTACATTGGCGGTCATCCGTGGCAGACCGTAGCAATTTCGGCGGGCTTCGGCCTGGTGGTTGGCTTGCTGCTCGGACGCCGCTCCTAACATCCTTCGCAGGGCAAGTTAAGGCGTCGCAGCACTGGCCGACACTTGCCCCGCGATTGATCAGCGCAAGCTCAATGGCTGTACCACTGCACAAGCGATGGCCATGCCCACCAGTGCAGGCAGGTGTTCGGCCTGCATACGCTTCATGACTCGCGCTCGATACAGGTCCACCGTCTTCACACTGACCTCAAGCTGCTCGGCGATCTCGCGATTGCTGAAGCCCTGAACCAACGGCACGAACACATCTCGCTCGCGTGGGGTAAGGCTATCGATTCGGGCTTGCACCGAGGCGATGGGGCCACTACCCGCCAGCGCCTGATTGGAAAGCTCCAACGCAGCCTGAACTGCATCCAGCAACAGTTGTTCGTTATAGGGCTTTTCGATGAAGTCACAGGCTCCAGCCTTGAATGCCCGGACCACAATCGGAACATCGGCGTGGCCACTCAGAAAGATCACCGGCAGATCGAAGTTACGTGCGCGCAAGGCCTCCTGGACGCTCAGCCCGCCCATTCCCGGCATTCTCACATCAAGCAGAACACAGGCCGGTACATAGCCGTCGCAGGCTTCCAGGAACGCCTGGCCACTGGTAAAGGGCAACGCCTGTATCCCCAATGACTCCAGGAGCCAGACTGTCGAGTCGAGCATGCCCTGGTCATCGTCGACCACATAGACTTTCGGTTGCTGCATCACGCCTCCTCTGTTCCTGCGCTGGCCACAGGCACCAATTGGCAGCACAAGGTCAGGCCGCCCGCGGCCCCCGGCATCGCCTGCAGGGTGCCGCCGAAACCTTCGATAATACTGCGACTCATGCTTAATCCAAGCCCCAGGCCTTCAGGCTTGCTGGTGGTGAAGGGGGTGAAAATACCGTCCAGTCGCTGCGCCGCGACACCCGGTCCCTGATCGCTGACCAGCACCTGTACCTGTCCGCCAACCAGCGCTGCGCCAAGCACGATACGCGAGGGCTGGCCTTGATGTTGCTCGCGGTTGGCATCCAGGGCGTTGCGCAGCAGATTGAGCAAGACCTGCTCGAGCAATACCCGGTCGGCATACACCTGTGGTAACGGATCAGCCATGTCCTGGACAATGCTCACCCGGTCCCGGCTCGCCTCCCAGTCACACAGCCGAACGGCGTCTGCGGCGACATCGGCAATCGCCAGCGCCTGCAGACGCCGAGGTTCTTTACGCAGAAATGCCCGCAGACGCTTGATCACTTCAGCAGCATGGGTCGCCTGCTCGCTGATACGAGTCAGCCCTTGCGCCACTCGAGTTGCCGCCTGCGGATCACGGTCCAGGGCCTGCAGGTAACGCTGGCTGGCGCCGGCATAATTGACCACCGCTGCCAGTGGCTGATTGATTTCATGGGCAATGCCCGACGCCAATTCACCCAAGGTAATCAGCCGCGCACTATGGGCCAGTTCATCCTGATGACGACGCTGCTGGCTTTCACGCAGCTCACGCTCGGTCATGTCACGGGCCACCAGTGAATAGTACCGCTCGCCACCGTTTCCACGATGCGCCAGCAACACCAGTGACACCGGGAACACTTGTCCCCCCTGCCACGGGATCAAGCGTGTCTCGGCATGCCACACGCCGGTTTGTTCGGCACGCTGCCAGCCTTCGCGCGCCAGTTGATGTTGCAGGCCGGGGTCCAGCAATGCTTGCAATGAAGGCAACGGATCGACGTCTTGCAGTCCCAGGGCACGCCGCGCCGAGCGGTTGAGGTAGCTGAGTCGGCCAGTGCGGTCGGTAAACAGCACTAGGTCGGTATTGGCTTCCACCACCTGCGCCAGACGCCGACGGTTCTCTTGCGCTTCGATACGTGAGGTGATGTCCCGAGACACGCTGACAATTTCTACCACTACGCCGGTGTAGGTCTCGCGAATCGCCCGGCTGGCTATCTCGAACCACAAGTCATGGCCATCACGGTGGCGCACCCGGCAGGTCATGGTTTGATAACCATCCTGTTCCAGCGCCTGGGCAGCCAGTTGCAGCGATTGCCGACGGTCCTGGGGATGAAACAGCGACTGCACCGCGACGCCGCGCAGTTGCTCAGGCCAGTAGCCGAGCAAACGGTAGGATGCCGGTGAGGCATCGAGGAAGCAGCCATCGGGGCTGTGCCGGGATATCAAGTCAGTCGTGTTTTCAGTAATCAAACGATACAAGCGACGTGCCTGGCTGGCCTCACGCTCCGCCACACGCTCAGCCGTGGCATCACGGCAGCGCGCCAACACCTGGCCCGTTTCGCAATCGGGAACAAAGGTCCAGAGCAGAATCTGCCCAGCCACCAGCGCTTCCACCTCACTGATTGCTCGTGCCTGGTTCAAACACGCAGACACCAACGCCTGATAGTTGGCCGGCAACCAGTAATCAACAGCACGTTCTGGCCACGGTCCGAGCATGGCTTGGAGTGCCGGATTGACTGCCAGCAATGCGGCAGAGGCATCTAGAAGCACGCTGGGTTGTGGATCGCTGGCAAGCAGAATAGGCATAGGCATGCTCAAAGGATAGCCACTGGGATTCGATATAGTACTTCTACCATATTGCTATAGTCTATCTTCCAAGTACCATAGAACTCCGCGTAATAATACGACGCCGAAGGGATACCCTTCACGACACCTGATCAGAGCTAACAATCAGCCACCGGGGGTTGCAGTACGCCAAATGGGCGCCCCCTGCACAGGAACAATTCATGTCAATTTTCTCCCAGGGCCTGGCGCCCGCCCCTGTCAATCATCAAGCCCTCACCCCCTTGAGTTTTATCGAGCGTACGGCAGCGGTCTACGGCCAGTACCCTGCGGTGATACATGGCGCCATCCGACGCAACTGGCAACAGACCTACGCACGTTCCCGCCGCCTGGCAAGCGCTCTGGCCGGGCGCGGGATCGGTCAAGGCGACACTGTGGCAGTGATGCTGCCCAACATTCCGGCGATGCTCGAAGCGCACTTCGGTGTGCCGATGATCGGCGCAGTGCTCAATGCCCTCAACGTGCGCCTGGACGCCGAAGCCATTGCTTTCATGCTTGAGCATGGCGAGGCGAAGGTTCTGATCACCGACCGCGAGTTCCACAAGGTGATCGCCGGCGCCCTGGCGCTGATGGAACATCCGCCACTAGTGGTTGATGTGGATGATCCAGAATACGGTGAAGGCCAGGCAGTCAGTGATCTGGACTACGAAGCGTTTCTCGCCGAGGGCGATCCGGCGTTTGTCTGGCTATGGCCCGAGGACGAATGGCAGGCGATTTCGTTGAACTATACCTCGGGAACGACGGGCAATCCCAAGGGTGTGGTCTATCACCATCGTGGCGCCTACCTCAATTCCCTGGGCAATCAGATGACCTGGGCCATGGGCAACCATCCGGTTTATCTATGGACTCTGCCGATGTTCCATTGCAACGGCTGGTGCTATCCCTGGACCGTTACCGCCCTGGCCGGTACCCACGTTTTTTTGCGTCGCGTCGACCCACAGAAAATCCTCACCCTGATTCGCGAGCATCAGGTCACTCACCTGTGCGGTGCACCCATCGTACTCAATGCCCTGATCAACATGCCCGAGTCTGCCAAGGCGGCGATCGATCACCCGGTCAATGCCATGGTCGCCGGTGCGGCTCCGCCAGCCAAGGTTATTGGTGCAGTGGAAGAGATGGGCATCAAGGTGACACACGTTTACGGCCTCACCGAAGTCTATGGCCCCGTCACCGTTTGTGCCTGGCACGCCGAATGGGATGAGCATCCGCTGGCGGAACGCGCACGGATCAAATCGCGCCAGGGTGTACGCTACCCGACCCTTGAAGGCCTGATGGTCGCGGACCCGCAAACACTGGAACCGGTGCAGCGCGACGGCAACACCCTGGGTGAAATCTTCATGCGCGGCAACACCGTAATGAAAGGCTACCTGAAAAATCCTGAGGCTACCGCTGAGGCCTTTCGCGGCGGCTGGTTCCATACCGGCGACCTGGCAGTCTGGCATGCCGATGGCTATGTCGAGATCAAGGACCGGCTCAAAGACATCATCATCTCTGGCGGCGAAAACATCTCCACCATTGAAGTCGAAGACACCCTGTACAAACACCCGGCAATCCTCGAAGCCGCCGTGGTCGCCCGTCCGGACGAAAAGTGGGGTGAAACCCCCTGCGCCTTCGTCACCCTGAAGGTTGGTTTCGAACAAACCCGTGAAGCGGAGATCGTCAGTTTCTGCCGTGAGCACCTGGCCGGATTCAAATTGCCCAAGACAGTGGTCTTCAGTGAGCTGCCGAAAACCTCTACCGGCAAGATCCAGAAATACCTGTTGCGCGATTGGGCCAAAGCGCTCTGACCTCTTTGACAGCGAGAACCCGCATGCCTGAATTCAACGCCCCCTTGCGCGACATGCGCTTTGTCCTTCACGAAGTGTTCCAGGGCCCGGCCCTGTGGGCGCGCCTGCCGGCCCTGGCCGAGCGCGTGGATGCCGATACTGCCGATGCAATTCTTGAAGAAGCGGCAAAAATCACCGCACAACTGATTGCCCCACTCAACCGAAGCGGCGATGAACAAGGCGTCGCCTTCGACGCAGGCCAGGTGAGTACGCCAGACGGATTTGCCCAAGCCTGGCAAACCTACCGCGAAGGCGGTTGGGTCGGCCTTGCCGGCAACCCCGAGTATGGCGGTCTGGGCATGCCGAAGATGCTCGCGGTGCAGTTCGAGGAAATGCTCTACGCCGCCAACTGCAGTTTCAGCCTGTACTCGGCGCTCAGTGCCGGTAGCTGCCTGGCGTTGGACGCCCACGCCAGTGAAGCACTCAAGGCCACTTATCTGCCCCCCCTCTACAGCGGCCAATGGGCAGGCACCATGTGCCTGACCGAACCGCATGCCGGCACGGACCTGGGAATCATCCGCACCAAGGCCGAACCTGAAGCCGATGGCAGCTATCGAATCAGCGGCACCAAGATTTTCATTACCGGCGGCGAACAGGACCTGACCGAGAACATCATCCACCTGGTGCTGGCTAAACTGCCGGACGCACCGGCCGGCCCCAAGGGTATTTCGCTATTTCTGGTTCCCAAGTTCCTGGTCAACACCGACGGTAGCCTGGGGCCCCGCAATCCGGTGCATTGCGGCTCCCTTGAACACAAAATGGGCATCAAGGCCTCAGCCACCTGCGTGATGAACTTCGACGCAGCTACCGGCTATTTGATTGGGGAAGCGAACCGTGGCCTGGCGGCCATGTTCACCATGATGAACTACGAGCGACTGTCTATCGGTATTCAAGGTATCGGTTGTGCACAAGCGTCTTATCAGAACGCCGCACGTTACGCTCAGGACCGCCTGCAAAGCCGCGCCGCTACCGGAGCGCAGTTACGCGACAAGGTTGCCGACCCCATTATCGTTCACCCCGATGTTCGACGCATGCTCCTGACCATACGCGCCCTGACCGAGGGTGGGCGGGCCTTTGCGACGTATGTCGGTCAGCAGTTGGATATTGCCAAGTACGCCGAAGATGCCGATGAGCGCGCGCGTGCTCAGCGTCAGGTAGCCTTGTTGACACCTGTGGCGAAGGCCTTCTTCACCGATAATGGCCTGGAAAGTTGCGTGCTTGGCCAGCAGGTGTTCGGCGGCCACGGCTACATTCGCGAATGGGGCCAGGAGCAATTGGTGCGCGATGTACGTATCGCCCAGATCTACGAAGGTACCAATGGGATTCAGGCGCTGGACCTACTCGGCCGCAAGGTTGTTGCAGATGGCGGTAAAGCGCTGGCCGAGTTCACCGATGAAATTCGCCGTTTCTGTGCAACCCAAACGGTCTATCGCGAACCACTGCTCAAGGCAGCAAGTGAGCTGGAAAGCCTTAGTCAATGGTTGTGCGAGCAGGCTCACAGTGATGCCAACGCAGTGGGCTCAGCCTCGGTCGAGTACCTTCAGGTGTTCGGTTACGTAGCCTATGCCTACATGTGGGCGCGCATGGATGCTGTCGCGCAAGAGAGCCTGCCCCAGGACCCACGCTTCTATACGGCCAAACGTGCCACCAGCGCCTTCTACTTCGCCCGGCTGCTGCCACGTACACTGTCGCTCCACGCCAGCATTCGCGCGGGTAGCCACTCGCTGTTCAGCCTCGCAGCCGAACAGTTCTGAAGCTGAACAGCTACCGTTGGTCGTCCAGGATCTCTCGTCAAACCCGGCCTTCAAGTCGGGTATGACTGAGAACTCAGTTCTTTTACGAGCAACGGCGGATGAAAATCCTACAACTGATAGTCATTCGCCATTATCTCGGGTTCTCGCCGCCTAGGCTGCAAGGGTAGAATAGGCAAAACCGGGAGCCTTGATGAACCACACCAGCCACAATGGCGACGAACACGATGCCATCACCGATGCCGCCGCGCATTGGTGCCTGCGCCTGCAAGCACCCGACTGCACCGCAGCCGAACGGCTAGCGTTTGAGCACTGGTTGGCCGCCAACCCGCTGCATGCCCAGGAATACCAGGCAATGCTGGAGATCTGGGAGATCTCCGACAATCTGCCGCGCACTGCGACACCTGGCAATGTCATTGCCCTTCCCCATCGTCGTCGCCCCACTGTATGGCGCCATTATGCTGCGGCCGCAGCCATCGTGTTGGCGGCGTTGCCGGCAGGCGCCTGGATCGGCTGGGAGCAAGGCTGGTTACCGAACAACTATCAGTACCTGGAAAGCAGCAACGCCATCAGCCATGTCGTACTGCCTGACGGCAGTCAGGTGGAGTTGAACCTGGGGAGCGAGTTGCGCTTTACCAACTACAAAGATGAGCGCCGGGTCACCCTGGTAAAAGGCGAGGCTTTCTTCAAAGTCAAGCACGACAGCCAGCACCCTTTCGTGGTGCACGCAGCCCAAGGTCAGACTCGGGTGACCGGAACCCAGTTCAATGTGTGGAAGTATGAGGACCAAGTCAAAGTCACCCTGGTCGAAGGCTCGGTGCTGGTCAGCAGTGACGTCAGCGACCCCAAAGGGGGGTATCGCCTGGGCCCTGGGATGCAGGCACGCTACAAGTACGGGGACTACGAGCCGCGCTTGAACCAGACCTACGACAATGACACCAGCCTGGCCTGGCGCAATGGCAAACTGATTCTCGACAACCTGAGCCTGGCCCAGGCCCTGCCGCAGATCAATCGCTACCTGGATCAGCCCTTGAAACTGGCCGATGAGAGTACAGGCCGCATTCGTATCAGTGGAATCTACGACACCACCCAGATCAAGCGCCTGGTCAGCAATTTACCCAAAGTACTGCCGGTGTACCTGACCCGCAACAAAGACGGCAGCATGCTGCTGAACCGTATCTCACTACCGCCTGCACGGGGTTGAGCCTTGCGCTCAACCCCAGTTGACTGAAGTTACAGCGTCATAGCTGCCAGCCAGCCAAATGCCAGCAATGGCAGGTTGTAATGGATGAAGGTCGGCACCACGGTATCCCAGATGTGATGATGCTGGCCATCCACATTCAAACCGGAAGTCGGGCCGAGTGTCGAGTCCGAGGCCGGCGAACCTGCATCGCCCAGTGCACCCGCGGTGCCGACAATGCATACGGTCGCAACCGGATCGAAACCCAACTGAACACACAGCGGCACAAAGATCGCGGCGAGAATCGGCACGGTCGAAAACGACGAGCCAATGCCCATGGTCACCAGCAAGCCCACCAGCAGCATTAACAGTGCGCCGATACCTTTGCTGTGATTGATCCACACCGCAGAAGTTTCGACCAGGCTGTTAACCTCGCCGGTGGCCTTCATGACTTCAGCAAAGCCGGAGGCGGCGATCATGATGAAGCCGATCATGGCCATCATTTTCATCCCCTCGGTAAACAGGTCGTCGGTTTCCTTCCAACGCACGATGCCTGACACCGAGAAAATCAGAAAGCCGGCCATCGCGCCGATAATCATCGAGTCCAGCCACAGCTGAATGATGAACGCCGCGCCAATGGCAACGCTGGCAACCAGCAGGGTCATCGGGTTGTAGCGCACCGCCACCTGCTCGACCTGCTCGATTTTTTCCAGGTCATAGACACGTTTCTTGCGATAGCTGAAAAGCACCGCCACCAGCAGGCCAAAAAGCATACCCGCTGCAGGAATAGCCATGGCGTGTGTCACATTCACCGCGCTGACATCCACGCCGCTGCGACTGACGTTGGCCAGCAGGATCTCGTTGAGAAAGATATTGCCAAAACCCACCGGCAAGAACATGTAGGGCGTGATCAGGCCAAACGTCATCACACAAGCGACCAAGCGCCGGTCGATCTGCAGTTTGGTCAGCACATACAGCAATGGCGGGACCAGCAATGGAATAAAGGCAATGTGGATGGGCAGAATGTTCTGCGAGGAAATCGCCACTACCAACAACAGACCGATCAGCAACCATTTGACCTTGCCAGTGTTGGCATGGCCTTGCTGCCCCACCATCGCCAGAATACGGTCAGCCAGGGCATGGGCCATGCCGGATTTGGCAATTGCCACAGCAAAGGCGCCGAGCAAGGCATAGGACAAGGCAACCGTGGCACCACCACCCAAGCCACCGTTGAACGCCTTGAGCGTTCCTTCAATACCCAGGCCGCCCACCAATCCGCCCGCCAGCGCACCGACGATCAGGGCGATCACCACATGCACGCGGGACAGACTCAAGATCAGCATGATGCCGACCGCGGCAATTACTGCATTCATTCCTGTGACCTCTAGAAACCAGACAAAAAGCGACCGATTCGGCGACAAACTGCCCTGGAGCAGTGGCCGAACGACGGTATTTTTTATGGAGGGCGCACACTCTGAAGCAGGCCCCTGCGCTTGTCAAAGTTCGAAAGTCGAATGTTGTCGTAGGAATGAACGAAAACGACGCATCTAAATTGACCGTTTGAATAAAGAAGGGAGCTTGTCCGCCGATAACGTTGGCAGCCCCAATCTTTTTTGGATCAAAGGACTTCGCCATGTCGTTCAGACAACTTTCCATTCAGTGGAAAATTACCCTGCTGGCCGGTTTGTGCCTCGCCAGCATCGTTACTCTGCTGGTTGGCCTTTCGTTGTACCGCATGGAGCACAGCTCGGAGCTGGTCAAGACCAGCAGCATGCAAATGCTTACCGAAGCCGCTCAGGGACGCATCGAATCCCAAGGCGAAGTCCAGGCCTTGAACATTCGTCGACAGTTCATGGATGCCTACCAGTACGGTGCCGGTTTCTCCCGCCAGGTGCTGTTTCTGCGCGAGCAGGCCGAAAAGCGTTTTCTCGACGCCTTTGATCTGCGCGAAGACCTTACCCGCCAGGTGCGCGCCGCGCTGCAGGCCAATCCCGACCTGCTCGGCTTGTCGCTGGTGTTTGAGCCCAATGCACTGGACAACAAAGACGAACTGTTCGCCAACCAGGCGCAACTGGGCAGCAACGAACAAGGCCGCTTTGCCCTGTACTGGTCGCAACCGACTCCAGGCCAGCTGACGTCCATGGCCCTACCGGAAAAGGACATGGCCGATACCAGCATCGGCCCGAGCGGCGAGCCGGCCAACACTTGGTCGGTATGCCCACGCACAACTCGCAAGACGTGCGTCATCGAACCCTATTTCTATGAGATTGCCGGCCAGCAGGTGCTGATGACCAGCATCGTGTTTCCATTGATGGTGGCCGACAAGGTGGTCGCCACGCTGTCCATCGACATCAACCTCAACAGCTTGCAGGCCATGAGCCAGCAAGCCAGCAGCAATCTCTACCAGGGCCAGACTCAGGTAAGCATTCTCAGCCCTGTGGGCTTGCTCGCCGGTCACAGCCCGGCCCCCAAGAAGCTAGCCCAGCGCTACGACCAGGTCGACACCGAGAGCGGTGCCGAACTGATCCGCCTGTTGGCAGACAGCAAGGCACTCAACATTCTTCATCATAAAGACCGCCTCAAAGTCCTGGCATCCTTCTCCCCTATTCCAGGGAGCAAGTCCTGGGGGGTTCTGCTGGACGTGCCAGAAAGCGCCCTGACTGGCCCAGCTGAAGCCTTGAAGCAGGAGCTCGACAACAGCAACACCAGCGGCACCCTTCTCGAGTTGGGCCTGGGCGCCCTGGCTGCCGTGGTAGGCCTGCTGCTGATCTGGCTAATGGCCAAAGGAGTAACCCGCCCGATCCTTGGCGTAGCAGCCATGCTCAAAGACATCGCCAGCGGTGAAGGTGACCTTACCCGTCGGCTGCAGTACGACAAAAAAGACGAATTGGGTGAGCTGGCAGGTTGGTTTAACCGCTTCCTCGACAAACTGCAGCCAACCATCGCCGAGGTCAAACGCTCGGTTCAGGCAGCCCGTGACACTGCCGACCAGTCCTCTGCCATCGCCAGCCAGACCAGTGCAGGCATGGAGCAGCAATATCGCCAGGTGGATCAGGTGGCCACCGCCTCCCATGAGATGAGCGCCACCGCACAGGATGTTGCGCGCAGTGCCGCCCAGGCCGCTCAGGCGGCGCGCGAAGCCGACCAGGCAACTCAGCAGGGCCTTTCGGTAATCGATCGCACCACCAGCAGTATCGATACCCTGGCAGCCAACATGAGCACCGCTATGGCGCAAGTTGAGGGTCTGGCCGAAAACAGTGACAAAATCGGCTCGGTGCTGGAAGTCATCCGCTCCATCGCCGAACAGACCAATCTGCTGGCCCTCAATGCCGCCATCGAGGCTGCTCGTGCCGGCGAGGCAGGCCGTGGATTTGCGGTGGTCGCCGATGAAGTACGCAACCTGGCCCGCCGTACTCAGGAGTCGGTAGAAGAAACGCGTCAGGTGATTGAAGAACTGCAGGCCGGTACCCGTGAAGTGGTTGGCGCCATGGACAACAGCCATCGCCAAGCTCAAGGCAGCGTTGAGCAAGTCAGCCAGGCAGTTACCGCACTGCAGCAAATCGGCAATGCGGTGACTGTGATCAGTGACATGAATCTACAGATTGCCAGCGCCGCCGAAGAACAAAGCGCAGTCGCCGAGGAAATCAACAGCAACGTCGCGACCATCCGCGACGTGACTGAATCGCTCTCCAACCAGGCCAATGAATCGGCGCGAGTCAGCCAGTCACTCAATAGCCTGGCCAACCAACAGCAAGGGCTCATGGATCAGTTCCGCGTCTGAGCCTCTTCAGAGCTCATCCCTGGGCGGGTGGAACCTGCCACCACCCAGGATTTTATCGAGCAGGACCAATGTGCCGTGCACGTCGGGCCTTGCCCCCATTGGTGCAACGTCCGAGTGAGGCAAGGTGGCATCCCTGTAGCCTGCCTGCATGACCAACAAATGCATCTGATCGGCGTTCAGATAGATATGGTGCTGTTCCATCGCATAGGACTGGATCAAGCTCAATGCGCCGGTGACCAAGGGCGTGGCGCTCGAGGTTCCAGCGTAATGGGCGGTGTAATCCCTGTCATCGCCAGACTTGTCCTGCAGATCACCACCCCCTAGGGTTACCACACTGTCCCCCCAGGAGTTGAGCATTCGATACGGGTACCTGAAGTTCGAATACTGATGGGGTTTGCCATCCCAAGACTGGCACGCCCCCACCACGATCGCCTCGGCGTCTCCGTGGTTATCAAAGTAGCGCCAATCTGCAAGGTTGACCCCGTAGTGCGCCGTCGTACCCTTATCGGCCAGGCTTTTCGAACTGCCATTGCCTGCCGCGAAAACCACTACGGCCCCGCGTTCGGTCAGGGCTTGGGCCATATCCCACCAATCGCGCTCCTGCAGTGATGGCAGGAATGTCGACAACACATTCACGTTCGCCGACTGCCGATTGATGGCCACGATGTCTCCGGGCTCGACGTAACGCAGAAGATCCTTCGGTGTTCGCACACGAGATGCGTGGTCCTGCGCACGATTGTTGTAGAGGTACAGCTCGCTGGCATGGCAGATACCGGTCATCCCGCGCGAATCGGGGGTAGCCAACAGGATTCCCACTGATTTGGTGCCATGACCGGGATCATCGTTGGGCTGTTGCGTGATGATCCTGAGATTGGGATTGCCCTTGAGATCCTCGTGATCTGGAAACAAGCCACCATCTGAAAAGTGCACCCTTGCCCCTTTTCCGGTTACCTGACGGGCCCATGCCTTGCGCACATTCATGCCCTTGTATCTGATGCCAGGTTCATCCAGGTAAGTCTGCAACGCTTCGAAATCAGGCGTTGGCCGGGCCTCCTCATAGGCATCATTACCGGCCACCACCGCTGCACCTGTGAGCAAGGTCGCCAGTATTGCCGCGGCACCCGCGACAACCACCGCCGACTCGACTTCAGGCGCGACGAATTGAAGAGACTCAAGATATTCAAGTGCTTCCAAGGTCTGGATCAACGCAACATAGGTTTCATTGAGCATGCTCGACGGCTGTTCCAGATAGCAGTAAAGGCTGAGCACGGCCAGCTTGTCGTCGGAACGCTCCTGTGGGTCTAGAAGTGGGCGAGGATCAATGACGTCTTTGAGCGATGGCCAGAGGCGCACAAGATCGGAACCTGAGTCGGGTTCAAGCTCTGCCAGAAAACGCTCCAGCCCTCCCTCGAAGAACTTGAGCAGCAACGTCGGATAGGACATGCCTGGCGCCACAAAGGGAAACGGGTGCAGCGATTCACCCAGCGGATCCTCCACCTCCCGCGCCTCATTCGCCAGTTCGTTGCCCTGCCCCTCCACCACCGACCTTTTACGCCTACTGTTGCCAGCCGCCAACGGCACCGTATCGAGAATGCCTCTGCTCAACTCCCCTTCATTGATAACAATGACCAAGGGCTCCATGAGCAGCGAGTGGTGCTCATCAACAGGCACATCGGTTACACCGTCCTTGATCCTGACTCGCGGTCTGATGCTGTAAGTGCCTTTCGCTATCTCGGCGTGGAGCGTGGCAGGACAGCCATAATCACCCATCGCACCACTGTGGGCCTGGGAATACACAGACTTGGCGTCGATCGTCACCGGACCATCGGTCCCGACCTTTTCCAGTTCATAACGGATGCTTTTCACTTTATCCAGGCCACTGCCGATACAGCGCACGTGGAACTTTCCATCAAAGCGGAAGTTGCGGTAGTAAACAAAGTTCACATCAAGGCTCATGGGCTCACCTTTAAACGTTCTATCTCCATGCCCTGACCGGGCATACCGAGATACATGCTTGCCCGCCCCAAGCATCCCATCCAGATTGAAGACATTCCCGGTGCAAAGGCTCTTCGCCGGTAGGTCCGACCTCGTCGTCTACACTTTCCCGAATCCATGCAACTGCCTACGACGAGGCCCCATGAAGAAAATTGTGACGCTACTGGCCGGCCTGCTGTTCGCCTTTGACCTGACCGGTACCGGCAGTGCTACAGCCAGCGAGTCGAAGAAGACCATCCACTTTGGCGACATCACCTGGGAAAGCGGTAGCCTGACCACGGAAATCCTGCGCCTGATCGTCGAGAAAGGTTATGGCTACGACACCGATACCCTTCCTGGCAGCACTGTCAGCATGGAGGTGGCGCTGGCCCGCAACGATATCCAGGTGATCGCCGAAGAATGGGCAGGTCGCAGCCCGGCGTGGATCAAGGCCGAGCAAGCCGGCCAGGTGTTTGCCATCGGCGACACGGTGAAGAACGCCGATGAGGGATGGTACGTGCCTGAATATGTAATCAAGGGTGACCCCGCACGCAATATCAAACCTCTGGCACCAGGACTGCGCTCGGTAAACGAGCTCAAGCAGTATAGGTCGGTGTTCAGCGATCCCGAGACACCTGAAAAGGGCCGCTTTCTCAATAGCCCCAGTGGATGGACCTCCGAAACCGTCAACAGCCAGAAGCTCAAGGCCTATGGGCTGGAAAACGACTACGTGAACTTTCGCAGCGGTTCCGGCGCTGCCCTGGATGCCGAAATCACCTCGGCTATCCGTCGCGGCAAACCGGTGTTGTTCTACTACTGGTCGCCTACGCCACTCATGGGACGATTTTCGCTGGTGCGCCTGGAAGAACCAGCGTTCAACGAAGAGGCCTGGAAAACCCTGACCGACCCCAGCAACTCAAGCCCCCAAGGCAGTCGCTCGCTGCCTGCGAAGCTCTCGATCGGCGTCTCGGCACCCTTTCGTAAAGACTATCCCGAGCTAGTCGAATTTTTCGCCAAGGTCGATCTGCCTATCCACACTCTGAACAAAACCTTGGCGCAAATGAGCGAAAAGCGCGAATCAGCCAACGAAGCCGCGGTAAAATTCATGCGTGATCAGCCCGCAATCTGGAAAGCCTGGTTACCCGATGACATAGCCAGGAAAGTCGAGGCTAGCCTGTGAATGGAGGTTTCCCGCAATCCCTGCATTTCTCCTTCGCTGACAGTGTTAACCGATTTGTCGACTGGCTGGTCCTGAGCTACGGCGACCAGTTGCGCAGCGTTTCCGACGGTCTTCTGCAATTGCTGGTCGGCTTGGAAAACCTGCTGCGCGCGACGCCTTGGTGGTTACTACTGCTGATCGTCGCACTGCTTACTTGGCACGCCAGCCGCAGCTTTGTCCGTGCCCTGGTGCTCACCGGCTTGCTGTTTCTGATCGGCGTTATCGGTTTGTGGGACAAGCTCCTGCAAACCTGCGCCCTGATCGTGGTGAGCACAGGCCTGTGCATCCTCATCGGTGTACCACTGGGCATATTGCTGGCCAGTCGCCCGCGCGCGCGCCAGTTGATGATGCCAGTACTCGATGTCATGCAGACGCTGCCAAGCTTCGTCTATCTGATCCCGGTGCTGATGTTATTTGGTCTGGGCAAGGTGCCGGCGATCTTCGCCACCCTGATCTATGCGCTGCCACCTTTGATACGCCTGACCGAGCTGGGTCTTTCGCAAATCGACCCATCCCTCACTCGGGCGGCTCAAGGACTTGGAGCCAGTCGCTGGCAACGATTGCGACGGGTCATGTTGCCGCTGGCCATGCCAAGCATCATGGCCGGGCTCAACCAGTCAGTGATGATGGCGCTGTCGATGGTCGTGGTCGCTTCGATGATCGGTGCGCGTGGCTTGGGTGAAGATGTACTGGCAGGTATTCAAACGTTGAATGTGGGCAAAGGTGTCGAGGCAGGGTTGGCGATAGTTGCGCTGGCCATGGTGATCGACCGGATCACCCAGGCTTACGGACAGTCGAAGGCTAGCGCTTTCAATCAGCGCTGATCATCCACCATGATGAGCGCTCCCACCACGTCGATGCCGCGATCACAACCGAAACAATACCGCCCTACGTCGAAATCTGGACTTCCCCCCACTTTACCTTGCACATGCCAGTAGTCGTCGGCGCCACCTGACCGCAGTTTTGAAGTCCACCTTGCGCCAACATAGGGAAATCGCCTGATGCTGAACCTGATCCTCGCCACCATCGTGCCTATCGCCTTGCTGATCGCACTGGGGCGTGCACTGAGGAGCCACGGGTTTCTCGGCGAAGCATTCTGGCCCGCCGCCGAACGCCTGAGCTATTTCGTATTGTTACCCGCGTTGTTCACCCATGGCCTGGCTACTGCTGATCTTGGCGGGCTGCCAGTGCTCGACATGGTAACTGTGCTGTTGCTTTCGACCCTGATTGGCGGGAGCCTGCTGGTGCTGTGCAAGAGCGTGGTGGCTGACGATGGTGCCAGCTTTACATCGGTTTTCCAGGGTGGCGTGCGGTTTAACAACTACATCGGTGCAACATTGGCCGCCGGAATTTATGGCACCGGCGGTATCGCTCTGGCAGCAGTGGCGAATGCTGCCATCGTGCCAACGGTCAACATCCTGTGCGTGATGGTATTTGCACGTTACAGCGGTATACGTAGCTCGCCCGCCAGCGTCATCAAGGCAATTTTCAGCAACCCGCTGATTGTCGGGTGCGCCGCCGGTATTGCCCTGAGAGTCACCGGTATCGGCCTTCCAGCGGGTATCGAACCGACCATCAAGGCGCTCGGTCAGGCTGCGTTGCCACTGGGTTTACTATGCGTGGGGGCAGCACTGGGCAGCAGCGCGCAAGGGCTTGGTCCGCGCCCGCTAGTGGCCGCCTCGTTGTTCAAGTTCGTGGTCCTGCCATTAATCACCTACGGCGTGTGCCGGCTGTTCGGGCTTAGTGGCCAAGCGGCAATCGTCGCCATACTGTTTCAGGCACTACCGACCGCGTCGTCGTCCTATGTAATGGCCAGACAGATGGGCGGCAACGCTCCACTGATGGCCAACATCATTGCCTTGCAAACCTTGCTGGCAGCGCTGACTCTACCGGTAATGTTGAGCCTGACCCTGACGTGATCCTGCGTGCCGTGCCCAGTGCTGGCGCCATGCACGCAGGCAGCCAAGGCTACTTGTCCGACTTGATGCTGGTCCAGACACGCGTGCGTACACGCTCAAGCTTCTGTGGCAGCGGTTGCACTACATACAGCTTTGTCAGTGCTTGCGCGGTGGGCGTCAGGTTGGGGTTGCCGGTGATCTCGGGGTTTATCAGCGCCAACGAATCTTTGTTGGCATTGGGATAGCCGAGGAAATCGCTGATCGGGGCAATGACGTTCGGATCCATCAGATTGTTGAGGAATTCATGGGCCTCAGCCACGTTTTTCGCACTTTTGGGAATCGCGAACGTGTCGAACCAGATTGGCGCACCTTCTTTGGGCAAACGCCAGTCGACCACGACGCCATTACCTGCCTCTTTAGCGCGGTTGCCAAACTGGTAGAAGCTTCCGGAATAGCCGATGGCCACGCAGATATCGCCATTGGCGATGTCGGTCATGTATTTGGCAGAATTGAAATAGGTGACATAAGGACGAACCTTGAGCATCAAGGCCTTGGCCTTTTCGTAGTCCTCAGGGTTTTGGCTGTTGGGATTCAGTCCGAGGTAGTGCAACGCAAGCGGCAAAATCTCCGAAGGTGAATCAAGCATTGCCACCCCACAGGATTTGAGCTTCTGCATGTTCTCCGGCTTGAATACCAAGTCCCAGCTGTCCACTGGCGCCTGTTCACCCAACGCAGCCTTGACCTTGGCTGGATTGAAACCAATCAACACCGTGCCGTACATATAGGGGACGCCGTACTGGTTGCCCGGATCATTACTGTCGAGCAGCTTGAGCAATACCGGGTCCTGATGACTCCAGTTGGGCAACTTGCTCTTGTCCAGCTTCTGAAAGACGCCGGCCTTTATTTGGGTATCGAGAAACTGATTGGAAGGCACGACCAGATCGTAGCCCGAATTGCCGGTAAGCAGCTTGGCTTCCAGGGATTCGTTGGTATCGAAGGTATCCCAGGTGACCTTGATACCCGACTTGGCAGCAAAGTCCTTGGGCACCGATGGCAAGATATAGTCAGCCCAGTTGTACACCCTCAACTCTCGCACTTCAGCATTCACGGTGCCGGCTAACAGCGTCAAAGCTCCGGCGCCGACAGCAAGTATACGTTTAAGTGTGGCCATGGATTGTTTCCCCCAAGTTTGGCCTTCAGATTCTTGCTGAGCGTTTTGCCGGTTTACAGTGTGTGGTTGGCCAAAAAGAGATCGCAATGGCCATTTTCGTGTAACTACGTTGCCCTAGTGCTCCGCCCTCGCTGGTAGTTCTATGTTGACACGCAAGCCTCCCAAGGGACTGTCTTGCAGGGTCATGTGCCCACTCCAGACTTCGACGATGTCGCGCACGATGCCCAGGCCCAGGCCATGACCATCGATCTGTTCATCAAGCCGGGTTCCACGCTCGAGAACTTGCTCGCGCTCCGACACAGGTATTCCAGGCCCATCATCGTCGACAACAAGCAGGTACCGACCCGGTTGCTCCTCGATGCTCAAACGTACTTCGCTGTCGGCCCACTTGCAGGCGTTGTCGAGCAAGTTTCCGAGCAGTTCGAGCAAGTCTTCGCGATCCCACGGCAGCACTAGACCGGGACGTACCTGCTGACTCAGCTGCAAACCGTGGCCATGGATCATACTCAGGGTCGAAAGCAGCCCTGGCAGCTCGGCATCGCAATCAAATTGCGCACCCGGCAACGCATCACCCGCGAGCCGCGCACGATTGAGCTCACGGCTAAGGCGCTGCTGGATCTGCTGCAGTTGTTCGCGCAATTGCACGCGTACCTGCGGTGCATCCTTGAGTTGCTCGCTGGAGGCCAGACTCAAGAGCACCGCCAACGGTGTCTTCAGTGCGTGGCCAAGATTGCCCAAGGCATTACGTGATCGACGCAGACTGTCTTCGGTATGGGCCAGCAGATGGTTGATCTGCGCGACCAAGGGTTCGAGCTCGCTGGGCACCTGTGTGTCGAGCTGAGAGCGCTTGCCTTGCTGCAACTGAGCAATCTGCACGCGTACGCGTTCGAGTGGACGCAGCGATCGTGTGACAGTAATGCGCTGCAGGATCAACACCAGGATCAGCGCAACCAGCCCCATTCCTAGGCCGATCTGCTTCATGCGCCGAAACTGATCGCGCACCGGGGTGTAGTCTTGGGCAACGCTGATTGCGATCGCCTGGCCGAAGCGTCGGTAGTCGCTGCGCAACACCAACAACTGCTGGTTTTCGGGCCCCAACTCCAGGTCTGTGTGCAGCCCGCTTTTGGCCGGCGCAGGCATATCGAGGTCCCAAAGTGAACGGGAGCGCCAACTCTTGCCGTCAAAGTCGATGCGAAAGTAATAGCCGGAAAACGGTCGTTTGTAGGCCGAAGATATACGCCGCTCATCCAGCTCAAGGCCAGATTGCCCTTGCACCATCGCGATGAGCAGGTTCTCGCTCTCTTTGCGCAATCCCGTCTCCAGGTATCGCTGCAGCCCTACCTCGAACAACCACAGGCTCAACTGCGCCAGCGCCAGGCCTACCAGCACCAGTACCGCAATCAAGCCAAGGCTCAGACGCGCCTGAATCGATTTCACCCGGCGCTCCCTGCATAGCGATAGCCTTGACCCCGTCGTGTTTCAATCACGTCACGGCCAAGTTTTCTACGCAAGTGGTTGACGTGGACCTCCAGCACATTGGAGTCGCGCTCGGTCTCACCGTCATACAGGTGCTCTGCCAGATGGCTTTTGGAAAGAATTTGCTGCGGATGCAGCATGAAATAACGCAAAAGCCGAAATTCTGCGGCCGTAAGCTGGATATCGACTCCGTCGCGCGTCACACACTGGCGTCCTTCATCCAGTTGCAGGCCGGCAGCTTCCAGGGTTGACTGGTTGGCCAGGCCACGCGCGCGGCGAAGTAACGATTGAACCCGCAGCATCAGTTCTTCAGGATGAAACGGCTTGCTCAGGTAGTCGTCTGCACCGGCTTTCAAGCCCTCGATGCGCTCAGCCCAGGAACTGCGAGCGGTGAGGATCAGCACAGGCGTCAGCAACCCACCGGCGCGCCACTGTGCCAGTACTTCAAGCCCGGATAATCCTGGTAGACCGAGGTCGAGAATTATCAGGTCATAAGGCTCGCTGCTTCCCTGATAGACCGCATCCCTGCCATCGGCCAACCAGTCGACTGCATAGCCTTGACGCTGCAGGCCTTGGATCAATTCGTCCGCTAATGGGACATTGTCTTCGACCAGTAAAAGGCGCATCAATCATCTTCCTCGTCTTTGAGCAACATTCCATTGGATGCATTGAGTTTGATCTCACGCACCACGCCTTCTGGGGTCAACAACTCGACTTCATATTCGTAGCGGTCGTGTTTCTCTTCAAGTTCCGCCTCCAACAACTTCGCCCCGGGATAGCGTCCCAGGGCGTCGTTGAGGAGTTGTTCCAGTGGCAGGATTACGCCTTGCTGCCGCAGCTTCAAGGCTTCATCCTGGTCAAGATCACGGGCTACGGCCAGCGAGCTCAAGGCTAACAGCGCAACGAGAACCGTTTGTGCTGATCGCAGTCGTACGGTCATTAGTTGTCTCGAGCGTCCTTGAGGATTTCACCGGTCTTGGCATCAAAATCGACGTCCCATTCAACATTCTGGGCATCGCGAAGCTCGACCTTGTAAATGTAGCGGCCGTACTCGTCTTCCAGCTCCGAATCGGTAACGGTCGCACCTGGATGCTTGGCAACGGCTTTAGCTTTCAGCTCGTCTAGCGACATGATGGTCTTGGCCTGAACCAGCTTCACCACTTCATCAGGCTGTACGTCTTTAGCCAGGGCAACGTTGGCACTAAGAGCAAGGGCAGCGGTGGCGAACAGGGCAGTCAAAGTTTTCATGAGTTCTCTCCGTTGAGATCAGAATTGTTTCTACGAGGACTAGATTAACCAACCGAACTTAATTGAAGCTGAAAACGACTGGCGACATGATAGCGCACCCCTGGCCCACAACAGGACCGCCGTTCTCTATAATTGCCGGCTCCAGAAAGCGAGACTCGAATGAGCGCAATCCATATCAAGTATCCGGCGCTGACCCTCAAGGCAGGCAGTCAGGCCTTGCGGCGCATCGGTGAGTGCGGACTCCAAGCAGCCGATGTGGGTGTGCTACCCGGCGCAGCGGGCGGCCCAAAGGCGCTCGGGATCCAGGGCCTGGATCTGGCACTGTTCGGCCAGTGGCTGCCCAGTGCCCCCCGTGAGCGCGCGTTGATTGGTGCATCCATCGGCTCCTGGCGCTTCGCCAGCGCCTGCCTGCCCAACCCAGCCGAGGCGCTACAGCGCCTGGGACAGCTTTACACCGAGCAAGACTTTGCCAAAGGTGTAACCCAGGCCGAGGTCAGCCGCAGTTGCCGAGGCATGCTCGATGAGCTGCTGCAGGGACGTGACAGACAAGTCCTCGAAAGCCCGGATTACCGCCTCAACATCATGGTGGTCAAGAGCCATGGTCTATTGGCACATGATCACCGTGCACGCTTGGGAATGGGCCTGTCTTCGGTGATCGCCGACAACTTGATCGGACGGCCTCGATTGGCCAAGCATTTCGAGCGGATCATTCTCCACGACGCCCGAAGCATGCCGCCTTTGCAGCCATTGACCGATTTTCCATCGCGCTGCTTGCCGCTGGATGCCATCAACCTGCGCCACGCGCTACTCGCCTCTGGATCGATACCTATGGTAATGGAAGGTGTGCGTGACATCCCCGGTGTAGGCTCGGGAACTTACCGTGATGGAGGCCTGCTGGATTACCACTTGGACTTGCCGTATCAGGGCGATGACATCGTGTTGTATCCACACTTCACCGACAAAGTGATTCCAGGCTGGTTCGACAAAGCTCTGCCATGGCGGCGAGGAGATGGGCAACGTTTGCGCAACGTTTTGCTGCTTGCGCCCTCAGCTCAATACCTCGCGGCCCTGCCCTACGGCAAACTGCCTGATCGCAGTGACTTTAAACGTTTCATGGGTGATGCGAGCAGTCGTCAACGTTACTGGCACAAAGCGATGTCCGAAAGTCGACGATTGGGTGATGAGCTTCTCGAGCTGATAGAAACCGGCAGGCTGCACGCGCAACTGCAACCTTTGTAACGACCGTACTGGTAAACTGCCTACCAGCATAGGCTTTCAGAGTTGAGACAACGTGGAAATTTTCAAAGAGTTCACCTTCGAGTCGGCACACCGCCTTCCGCACGTCCCTGAAGGACACAAGTGTGGGCGATTGCACGGCCACTCGTTCAAGGTTGCCCTGCACCTGACCGGCCCACTGGACCCACACACGGGCTGGATTCGTGACTTTTCCGAGATCAAGGCAATCTTCAAGCCGCTGTACGAGCAACTGGACCACAACTACCTGAACGATATCCCTGGCCTGGAAAACCCTACCAGTGAAGTCATCGCCAAGTGGATATGGGATCAGGTCAAACCCTTGCTGCCGGAGTTGTCCAAGGTACGTATCCATGAGACTTGCACCAGTGGTTGCGAGTACTACGGCGACTGAGTCAGTGTCCACTGTGATCAATCCACCCTGCGGGGTGGATTTTTTTTGCCATTGATTTGCTGGAAGGGATGGTATCGCCGGGCACGCTCGCTACCACAGCGGCGAGGTGTGCGATGCCGGAAAAGACAAA